>SLDI01000123.1:0-3482 GCA_007125385.1 Phycisphaeraceae bacterium
ACCGTCGCCGTTCGAGGCATGTGGGCAGAATATTCCACCGCTTGGCTGAGCAGTTGTTTCTGCGCCAAGCCCAGACCTATCGCCAGATCGTCGATGGCTAGAGTAAAGTGCATAACCAGATGCTGTGGATATGCAACACGTAAGAACGCTTCAAGATGAGGACGTATCGCTTTCGCGATCTCCCGCCTATTGCCATCGTCTTGGTTGAGGTAACGCCGGAACATTGCATCACGACGATCATGTTCCGTAATGCAGTCTTCGTTTACGTTCCAGGCGCGAACGCTGGAGCCCGCACCCGAGCGGAACAGTTCGATCGCTACACGGTCGGCTGTCGATGCGTGCTCCCAAATGCGGCATAAGAACGGCTTATTGTGGGACAACACGATCACCTGGCCGGCCTGCTCCGTCAACCGTCGAACTTCACGGACCGTTTGAACCGAGCGATGATCATCAAGGCTCGACACGGGATCATCAATTACAACCAGCTTGTTTGCAAGGTCCGGATCCTGATCCAACGACGCAAAGAAAAAGGCTAAGGCAAGTGCGTTACGATCACCCGAGCTCAAAGTGGTGCGAAACGACGGCTCGCCTGGCTGCACGCTCGCAGCACCCACTGCAACCGGCACGTCGTTGATCACGACATTATAGTTGCACGTTGAGCCCCCCCGTGTATTGGCTGCGCGCACGGCATCGAGTTTGAACCCGGCGCCGAATCGGGAGAGGTAGGTGTTAATCGCGCGCTCGTATTGCGGAAACACTGTCTCTCGGTATTCGGTCAGCCGATCGCGGGCAAGGTTGCGCTCTCCTTCAACCCCTTCCTTCACCCTTTTTTCCGTCAGGTAGTCATCACACAACGTTGCGATTGCGGGCTGCTGGCGTTCCCTTGTGGCCTTGAGACGGGCGAGCTCGCCCCTCAGAGCGTTGCGATCCCCGTGTGCCGCCGCCGCCTTGACAGCTCGGATTCGATCGTTTGCGGCCTGCAGCTGCTGATTCAGCGCATCCACGGCGTTCCGAGCTGTCTCAAACGCTTCGACCGCCTGCTCCGCCTGGCCGGACACCGCAATCCGTTCGAGTGGTGCGCCCTGCTTCACACGCAGTAGCTCCGCCACTGCCTCACACGCTGCACCCCAGGCGGCGACAACGGAATCGACATCCAGCTTGATCTCGGGAATACTCGCGTACTCCGCCCAGAAACGACCTCCCTCCATCCATGCATTTATCGCACGCTCGAAACGTCGCACGGCGTCTGTCCCGTGCTCCTGTTCAATCCCCCTCAAGGAGGAGGACACAGCCTCCTTCAGCTCGCGGTAGGCGTCACTGAAGTACGCGCGGTAGTGCACAACCACCGGTGAATTGTCTGTGCGCTGGGCGCAGAAGGGGCAAGGAGCATCCGGCGAATCGTCCATCCGCCGAACACCATCCGCCACCCAGGGCTCACCACCCGCCCCCAATCCCTGCAGGTGATCCTGCACACGTTCAACCGCTTGCGCCTCCAGGTCTGGAAGGCCGCGTGCCAGGAGGTCGGCGATCTCCGCCAGATCGAGCCTTGGGAGGGTGACCTGGTTAAACTCCGAAGTGTTTCGAATCGGCTTCTGTGCCTCCGCCGCCGCCAGACTGCGCTCTGTGTCCCTGATGGCATCGTCGATGTTTTCGCGCGCTGGCAAGTCACAGAACTCGTCAACGTCGAAGGGGCCGAGTGCATTGGCTGGAATCGCGGCGCGCTTCTCACGGAGCATCCTGTTGTGCTGCTCGATGCGCTCGGCACAGTCCTGTATGGTGCGATGGTGAGCTACGCCCTGCGAGCCGAGGACGAGCTCGTGCAGGTTCTGCCGATGGTCGGACGATACATTCAGGCCTGAGCAGACATTCTCCTCCACGAAATGATCATCGAAAATGTAGGCGCCATCCAGTTGATGGTCCCAGTTGTCGTTCTGAAACTGTGCTGGTGGTGGTCCGCTCGCACGGTTGAGGACGATGTGGGGAGGATGCGTGGAGCCGAGCCGTTTGCGCCCCACGATACCCGATGGGTCGCCGGTGGCGCACGACCGTAGTATGGCTGAAAGCGTGGTCTTGCCGCGCCCATTCTCGGCATAGATCAGGGTGAGTGGCGCAAGCGGGGTCTGGTCACTGACGGACTCGAACCGGCCGACGTTTCGCAAGAGTGCGAGGTTCTGCAGCATTGATGCTCCCCCGTTTCTACATAGGTGCAAGGGACGCCGGTGGCTCCAGTGGAACCCTGTGGACGAGACGGAGTTGACGTATATCAACCGCCGATTTAACCATGGAGGCGCGGGTAGTCGCGCAGGCGCGGATGGCGCATTCGGGATACATGAACCTGCCTCTCTCGACGGGCCGGTTCGACTGACGAGGGGAGGCAGGTGTGCAAAGCCTCGCCAGTCGAACCGCTCGGGCGGTGGCCTACCGCCAACCCGGCGAAGCCCAGAGTGTAGCACCAGGACGCCTCCAGTCGGCCGTGGCGCAAAATCAACCCGCGAGCGCCGCCGGCCGATGGGAGAGGTGTAACGATTCGTCCTCCCGGGGACCGCCCAATGCCGCGCACGCCTAACAGTGGCCTGCTCGACGACCTGATGCGCGTGCTCGCCCGCGCCCCCGCCTGGCTCGGCCCGCTGCTCGCCGTCACCGTCTTCGTCGGCCTCCACCACCTGGCCCCGATGCTGCTGCCGCGGCTCGACGGCACCATCCCCGTTGGCGAGATGCTCGGCCTGATCCTCCCGGGTCTCGCCTGGGCCGCAGCCGCCCTGGTGCTCGTGATCTGGGTGCTGGCCGAGGTGACCAAGCTCCGCCAGCGTCGCCTGCTCGACCGTCAGCAGGGCCTGGACACCATCCGCGCCCTGACGTGGCGGCAGTTCGAGCAGCTCGTGGCCGAGGCCTTCCGCCGGCGGGGCTACGGTGTGGAGCTGGTCGATCGGCCGGCCGGCGACGGCGGCGTTGACGTCGTGCTGCGCAACAACCGCGGCCGGTGGCTCGTCCAGTGCAAGCACTACAAGGCCCGCCGGGTGGGTGTGCGGCCGGTGCGCGAGCTGCTGGGCGTCGTGACCAGCGAGGGCGCCGCCGGCGGGATCGTCGTGACCGCCGGCAGCTTCACGCCCGACGCCCAGGCCTTCGCCCGCGACAACGCGATCGAGCTCGTGGACGGCCCCCAGCTGGCCGATCTGCCCCGCGCTACCACCTCTGTGACGACTGCCAGCTCACCGCGCTTTGCTCACGAACCGCTCAATATCGGTCAGCCGCCATCGCACCACCCGCCGGCTCAGCTTCACAGGCTTCGGGATGTCGCCGCAGCTCGCTAGGCGCCAGACGGTTCGCTGGTGAATCTGGAGGATGTCCGCTACCTGCTGGACGTCCAGGAGGCAGATGTGGCGGAAACGAGGGTCTGCTTGTGCTGGGCGATTGCTACTCATCGTGGCTCCTTTGGCCATTGGCCATGAGGGTTCGGGGCCGAACCACCTGATCCGGCTGAA
>SLDI01000412.1:0-12682 GCA_007125385.1 Phycisphaeraceae bacterium
CCGCGGCCGCAGCCGGAAGAACAACCCGATCCCCCCGCCATAGATCGCCAGCGCCAGCGCCAGCATGCTCCAGGTCCAGCGCGGGTCCGTGCCTGCGGAGGTGCTGCCGCCGCTGCTGCGATGACGAAAGTGGGCGCTCGCGATCCGCGGTGGATCGCGCTGCAACTGCGCCACGATGTCCGCGACGGCCTCTGCGTCGGTATCGATACCCGCCGCGTCCGCCGGTACGCCGCTGGTCAGCAGCCATTGCCTGATCACCGCCGGATCGTCTGCGTCCCCCGCAATCCGTGAGCCGTCAGCGGCCCGGAAGCGCACCGTGTGGTCAGCGCGCGTGATACGTAGGCTTTCGGACTGCTGCCCCTGGCGTTCGATCTGAAGCGTGACGACGTCGGCCTTGCCGCGAAAGCCAGGATCCACCGTCATTTGCCCCCCGCGGTGGTGAACCCCGCTACCCCTGGAACTGAGCCCAGGACCGTGGCCACGGCTTGCCCACGTTGCCCGCAACTCAATGCGAAACGTATCGAAGTTGCCCGAGTTTGGCCCAAGGGTCTGCTCCGACCTCGCCGTCACCACCCGCGGCGCCACAAACGCCTCCACCATCCCCGCCGCCACCAGCATCGGCACCGGCAACAACAACGTCCACAACCCGATGAACTTCGCCGGCCCCACCTGCCCGCGTGCCCGCGGCGTCACGATCCCCACCTCGCGCAGGTCCGCCCCGCACTCCGGACACGTCAGGCCCGTCAACCCCCGCGTGCCGTAGCCGCACGCCCCGCACACCGGCAGATCACCGAGCTTCCGCCCACGCACCACGCGCCCCCACAGCCACACCAACCCGCCCAGTGTCACCAGCAACAGGATCAGCGGCACCAGCGCGAACGTCACCATGCGACGACCTCCCGAAAGATGATCCGCAAATGCTACCGCCCCCGCCCGCTCCGGTCGCCCCGGCTGTACAGCGGCATGGGCAAATCCTAACGAGCAGGCCCGCGACCATCAAAACGACTCCCGAATCTCCCCGTGCGCAACCCATTGAGCGGGAGACCGCGCGAAAAGTGCCAAGTCGTTCGCGTCCCGCAGAGGCCCCTGTGCGGGACGAAATCGGTGTCCGGCCACTTGTCCGCGTCGGAGTTTCTGAACCGGGCGCCGCTGACCGTGGGCCATCGGACCTGATGTTTCCAGCGCTGACGCCGTAAATGGGGCCCGCCCCGGCGGTCGGGCGCCTCACACAAAGCTGACGGGCCGCTAACGGAGTCTTAACAACCGCCGCTTATCGTTCTGGCGTAACGCCGACGCGAGGTGTGTCGGCACCGGATCTTCCTCAATGGAGGTATCGACCATGGAACGTCGGAACGTCGGAACAAGTGTCTTGGCTTTGGGGCTGGCGGTCGCGCTGGCCTCGCCGGGTTGGGCCCAGTCGCAGATCGACGAGCGCCTGCCCGAGTACGAGCGGGTCGGGGGCGTGTCGGGCACGGTCACCACGATCGGCTCGGACACGATGAACAACCTGGCCACGCTCTGGGGCGAGGGATTTCTCGAGCAGTACCCGGGCGTGCGGGTGGAAGTCGAAGGCATGGGCTCGTCCACCGGTGTGGTCGCGCTGATCGAAGGCACCGCCAGCTTCGCCCCCATGAGCCGGGAGATGACCGGCTCCGAAGTCGACCGCTTCGAGGAAGTACATGGCTACCCGCCCACGGCGATCCCCGTCGCGGTCGACATGCTGGCCGTATTCGTCCACCGCGACAACACGGTTGACGGCCTGACGATGGAGGAGGTTGACGGCATCTTCTCCTCGACGCAGCGCAGCGGGCACGGGTCGATCACCAGTTGGCGGCACTTCGCCTCGGGCCGGAACCTGCCCGCCCAGCTCCGCAACCGCAGCATCAGCCTCTACGGCCGCAACGCCGCGAGCGGGACGTATGGCTTCTTCCGCCAGAACGCGCTGTTCGGCGGTGACTTCCGCAGCGCGGTGCGCGAGCAGCCGGGCAGCTCTTCCGTCGTGCAGGGCGTGGCCAACGAGATCAACGCGATCGGCTACAGCGGGGTCGGCTACACCACCGCGGACGTGCGAGCCGTGCCGCTGAAGTTCGCCGACGACGATCGCTTCTACAACGCCACGGCCGAGGACGCGGGCGACTACCCGCTGGCGCGCTTCCTCTACCTGTACGTCAACAAGCGCCCGGGCCAGGACCTGGACCCCGTTCGCCGCGAGTTCGTCCGCTACATCTTCACCCAGCAGGGTCAGGAAGTGACGCTGCGTGACGGCTTCCTGCCGGTCTCCGCCGAGGTTGCCGTCGAGGCGCTGGCGTCGATCGGCGTGGAAGCGGACTTCCTCAAGGAGGAAGACGAGCAGGCCACCGAGTGATCGCAACGGGCACGAACCCCCCCACCGCGGGCGATGGGCTTGACGGCCCATCCTCCGTATTTTTCAGCATCGCAAGGCGTCAAACATGAATGAGCAAGCGCGGACATTGACCGGCTGGCAGCGCCGGCGGCAGACCACGCTTCGCGTCACGATCGGCGACGTCGTGGCCCGCAGCCTCATCACCTTCGGCGGGATGGCGACCATCCTCGCCGTGCTGGGCGTGTGCCTCTTCCTGGTCTGGGAAGCGGCGCCACTCTTCTTCGCCGGCGAGTCACGCGAACAGGCAGCCTACAGCCAGCCCTGGGACAACCCCGCCCCCGCCACCGTGCAGCCGCTGCACCTGGCGGTGGACGATCATCGCACGCTGGCGTGGGCGGTGATGCCCGACGGCCAGCTCCACGTCTTCCTGCTCGAAACCGGCGAGCTCGTCCACCAGCGGCAGCTCTTCCCCGCTCGCGAGATGACCGCCGCATCGTTCGGCGAACGCGGCGGCGATGCGGTGTTCGGCTTCGCCAACGGCCAAATTCAGCGCGGCGACATCACCTTCGAGACGCAGTTCCTCAACCATGACGACGTGCCCGCGTCCTACCACGACATGGCGGTAAACGAGGTGCGGGCGTATGAGGATGCCTCGCTGCTGATGACGCCGGGCGACCAGTTCCGCCTTCGCCGCGTCAACGTGTCGCTGGACGAGCCCGCCGAGTTGAGCGAGCCGTCGGCGATCGTTCGCCTCAGCCACACGATGCGCCGCTCCGGGCCGATGATCGCCAGCTACACGGAGGACGGCCGACTGCTGCTGAACGAGATCCGGCAGCGGCGGAACCTGATGACCGGCGAGGTGCGCGTCGAGCTGCGCGACCGCGAGCTGCCGTTTCGGCTGCCCGCCGACCGCGACGCGCCGGACCACGTGCACATCGTGGGCCTGGGCGACAACATCTTCGTGGTCTGGGACGATGGGCTGCTGCTTCGCTACGACCTGCGCGACCGCAACGACCCGCGCGTGGTCGAGGCGGTGGACCTGGTGCCCGAGCAAGGCGAGCGGTTGACCGCGACGGGGTTCATGCTCGGCCGGCACAGCCTGGTCACGGGTGACTCGCTGGGCCGGACGCGCGTCTGGTTCCGCGTCCCCGTTGACGAGGCTGACGACGCCGACGTCGCGGTGGTCGCCGAGGTCGAGGGCGACGGCCTGCGCATGGTCAACGCCCACGAGCTGCCGGGGCCCGAGGCGGTGGGGGTGACCGACTTCGGGCGCTCGCTGCGCAGCCGCATGCTCGCCATCGGTTATGCCGACGGGTCGATCCGGCTGTACCACGTCACCGCCAACAACCTCGTGCTCGAGACCCGCGCCGCGGGCGATCGCCCGATCGACCTCTTGACCATGGCCCCGCGCGACAACGGCATCGTCGCCGTGACCGACCAGCGGGTGCATGACTGGGCGATCAGCACGCGGCACCCGGCGATCACCGCCCGATCCATCTTCACGCCGGTGTGGTACGAAGACTACACCCGCCGACTGCACATGTGGCAGTCCTCGGCCGCGACGGACGACTTTGAGCCAAAGTACGGCCTGGTGCCGCTGATCTTCGGCACGCTCAAGGCGACCATCTACTCGATGATGTTCGGCCTGCCGCTGGCGCTGCTGGCGGCGGTCTACACAAGCGAGTTCCTGCATCGCAAGGTGCGGGCGAAGATCAAGCCGGTCATCGAGATGATGGCCTCGCTGCCGAGCGTGGTGCTCGGCTTCGTCGCGGCGCTGGTGATCGCCCCGATCGTCGGCCGCTTCGTCCCGGTCATGCTCCTGACGTTCATCACCATCCCGCTGACCTACCTGGTCTGCGCGCACCTCTGGCAACTGCTGCCCTACCGCTGGCACGTGCGGCTGAGCGAGTGGCGGTTCTCGTTCATCCTCGCCTCCACCCCGGTGGCGCTGAGCCTGGCTCTGCTCGGCGGGCCGGTCATCGAATGGCTGATCTTCTCCGGCGACACGCGCGGCTGGCTGGGCGGGCAGGTGGGCACAGGCGCGCCGGGGTGGTTCATGCTCCTGCTTCCGGTCAGCGCGCTGCTCGTGGCGCTTCTCTTCTCCATGGTCATCAACCCGCGGCTGCGGCAGATGGGCGAGGACTGGCCTCGCTCAAAGCTCGCGCCGCTGGAGCTGGCGAAGTTCGCCGGCGGCGTCGCACTCACCGTCGCCCTCGCCGCCTTCGCCGGGCTGCTGCTGGCGGGCTATCCCTGGCACTGGTTCGCCGCCACGCCGCCGATCGCACTGGACCCGCGCGGCTCGTTCGTCATCGGCGGGCTCGATCTCTCGCCCATCGGCGCCTACGCCCAGCGCAACGCCCTGGTGGTGGGCTTCGTCATGGGATTTGCGATCATCCCCATCATCTACACCATCGCCGAGGACGCGCTCAACGCCGTGCCCGATCACCTGCGCTCGGCGTCACTGGGCGCCGGCGCGACACCCTGGCAGACGGCCATCCGCCTGGTCGTGCCCACCGCCATGAGCGGGCTTTTCTCGGCGTCGATGATCGGACTGGGACGGGCGGCCGGCGAGACGATGATCGTGCTGATGGCCGCGGGCAACACGCCGGTGCTGGAGATGAACATCTTCAACGGCTTCCGCACACTCTCGGCCAACATCGCCGTGGAGCTTCCCGAAGCCGCCGCGGGCGGCACGCACTACCGCATGCTCTTCATGGCGGCGCTGGTGCTCTTCACCCTGACGTTCATTGTCAACACCGTCGCCGAGACGGTGCGACTGCGATTCCGCAAACGGGCGTTCCAACTATGACGACGGTAAGCAGGCAGTGCAACCAGGACCGCGGCTCAGCCCGCGCGACGCCACCGGCGGTGTCGGGAACGACCCGCCGCAAGCGGCGCGGCCCGTCGCTGACCGCGCACGGCGAGCCGATGGTCTGGCTGATCGGCGGCGGGCTGGCGATCTGCTCGTGCATGATCCTCGCCCTGCTCGCACTCGTGGTGTTCAATGGCGCCGCGACCTTCTGGCCCCGGGCGATCGTGGAGCTGACCATCGCCGACGGGCAGGTGGTCATGGGCCCGGTGGCGCGCGGCGAGTACTTCGAAGCCGGCGCCCCGGCGGAAGCGGATGTCGTGGATGACCCGGCCTCCGAAGCGGCGCCCGCGCCCGCCGCCGCGTCGCCAGCCCCCGACGACGAACTCGTCACAGAAGAGCACGCCGAGGCGGGCGTGCTGGGCCTGGTGCGCCGCGACCTCATCCAGGTGGGCAACCGCGAGCTGTTCGGCACGCCCTTCCAGTGGGTCAGCCGCGCCAGCGTCGAAAGCGAGCGCCTGCCGCAGTGGGCGATCTTCGTCGAGCGCCGCACCTGGGGCCCGATGGTCGGCACGCCCGCGGCGTTCATCATCGACGGCGAGGAGGTCGCGTCGACGCCCGCCGAGGTGTGGGCCATGTTCGAGCAGCACCACCCGGCCGTGCGGCAGCGCCACGCCCAGCGGCGGGTGCTGGAGCGCGTCGACAGCGGCGGCGTCAACGATCGCGAGGAAGCCGCACGCCTGAACCTAGTGCAGACCCGCCTGCGTTACGGAACCGACAGCGACGCCTATGCCGCCGCGATGCAGGAACTCGAAGAGGTGCGCGCCTGGGCCCAGCAACGCCACGCCGAGATCCGCGAGCAGATCGACCTGCTCAACGACCAGAACGATCGCTATCGCCTCGTCACCGACACCTCGCGCGTCGAGGCGGTCGAGCAGGAGTCCGTGGCGTGGACGCAGGCGACGCCGACGCTCCAGGCCGACCTGCCCACGCCCGGAGGCGACTTCGCGCGGTGGCGCGTCGTCGACGGCTCGCTGAGCATACGCATCGAAGCCGAGCCCGAGGCCGAGGACAACGGTGAGGCGACGCTCATCCTGGCGGCCCACGATGACGGGGCCGGCACGCTCGTGCAGACCGCGGGCTCGGCGCGGCTGGTCTCCGGCGTCCTCGACAGGCGCGGCAATCGCGTGACGCTGGAAGTGGACGCAGACCTGCCCGCCAACCTCCCGGTGCTCGCCAGCTACGACATGCAGCAGCAGCGCGAGCTGGGCCTGGACCAGATCGTGCGGGCCTACCCCGCCAACCAACTGACGTTGACCCGCAAGGCCGGCATCTACCTCGATCGCTGGTGGGAGTTTCTCACCGAGCGCCCGCGTGAGGCGAACACCGAGGGCGGCGTGCTGCCGCCGATCGTCGGCACGGTGACCATGACGCTCTTGATGTGCTTCCTGGTCGTGCCCTTTGGCGTGCTGGCGGCGCTCTACCTGCGCGAGTACGCCAAGGCCGGGCCCATCGTCAGCGCGGTGCGCATCGCGGTGAACAACCTCGCCGGCGTGCCGAGCATCGTCTTCGGCGTCTTTGGCCTGGGGTTCTTCTGCTACATCGTCGGCGACTTCATCGACAGTGGGCCGACGCACGCCGCGCCCAACTACCAGTGGATCACCGCCCTGGCTGCGCTTGTGCTGGTGACGCTCGTCGCCGCGGGGGCGACGATGCTGCGCCTGCGGGCGACGGACGATCGGCAGTGGTCCGTGCGCATGCTCGGCTACGTCACCACCGGGCTCTGGATCGTCGTCGCCGGCGTCGTGCTCTGGCTGGTCATCCGCAACCCCTTCTTCGGCGGCTTCTTCCCCGCCCAGGCGGCCGAGGGCACCCCGGTGTTCAACAAGGGCGGCGTGCTCTGGGCGTCGCTGACGCTCGCACTGCTCACCCTGCCCGTCGTCATCGTCGCCACCGAGGAGGCGCTCGCGGCCGTGCCGGGCTCGATGCGCGAAGGCTCCTACGCCTGTGGCGCCAGCAAGTGGCAGACCATCCGGCGAATCGTCCTGCCCCGGGCGATGCCCGGCATCATGACGGGCATGATCCTCGCCATGGCGCGCGGCGCGGGCGAGGTCGCCCCGCTGATGCTCGTCGGCGCGGTGACCATGGCGCAGGAGCTGCCGGTCAGCGGCTCGGCACCCTTCCTGCACCTGGACCGCAGCTTCATGCACCTGGGCTTCCACATCTACGACGTGGGCTTCCAGAGCCCGGACAGTGAAGGCGCCAAGCCCATGGTCTACACCACGACGCTGCTGCTGATCGGCATCATTGCGATGCTCAACGTCTCCGCCTTCTTCCTGCGGACCCGACTGCGACGCCGCTTCGCCGAAGCACAGTTCTGATCCCTTACACGACGCGAGAGATGCACATGAACGCACAGATAACAGACGGACACGCCACGGTCTCGGGCAAGCTCGACGCCATCGCCCGCGGTGAAGCGGTGGACTCCGCCACGCACCCCGCGCTGGCCGACGAGCCCTGCGTCCTGGACATCGAGCGCTTCAACCTCTGGTACGCCCAGGTCCAGGCGCTCTACGACGTGACCATGCGCATCGCCCGCGGCAAGGTCACCGCGCTGATCGGGCCCTCCGGCTGCGGCAAGTCGACGCTGCTGCGCTCCGTCAACCGCCTCAATGACCTGATCGACATCGCCACCACCACCGGCCAGATGTACCTGAGTGGCGACCCGATCTACCATCCGGCCGTCGACGTCATCGAGCTGCGCAAGCGCATGGGCATGGTCTTCCAGAAGTCCAACCCCTTCCCCATGTCGATCTACGAGAACGTCGTCTACTCCCTGCGGATCGACGGCGAACGCAAGCGCAGCGTCCTCGACGCCGTCTGCGAAAAATCCCTCCGCGCCGCGGCGCTGTGGGACGAGGTCAAGGATCGCCTGCGCGAGTCCGGCCTGAGCCTCTCCGGCGGCCAGCAGCAGCGCTTGTGCATCGCCCGCGCCATCGCCGCCGAGCCCGAGGTGCTGCTCATGGACGAGCCCTGCTCGGCGCTCGATCCGCTGGCCACGAGCAAAATCGAAGATCTGATCCAGGAGCTCAAGGGCGACTACTCCGTGCTGATCGTCACCCACAACATGCAGCAGGCCTCACGCGTCAGCGATTACACCGCCTTCATGTACCTGGGCCGGCTGATCGAGTACGGCCCGACGGTCGACATGTTCACCAAGCCCCAGCTCCGCGAGACCGAGGACTACATCACCGGCCGCTTCGGTTGATCGGCCGCCAGCTTCGGAACACCACCCATGCCCATTCACCTGCATCGACAGATCGACAAGCTCAAGACCATGATCTCGCGCCTGGCGGCGATGGTCGAACAGCACGTCACCGACGCGCTCGCCGCCGTCCAGGATTTCGACGTGGAACGCGCCCGCGCCGTCATCGACGCCGACGACGTCATCGACCGCTACGAGCTGGACATCGAGGAGGAGTGCCTCCATACCCTCGCCCTGCACCAGCCGGTGGCGTTCGACATGCGCTACATCATCGCCATTCTCAAGATCAACAACGAGCTGGAGCGCATCGGCGACCTGGCGGTGAACATCGCCGACCAGGCCCAGTTCCTCGCCGACGAGCGCCAGACCACCGGCCCACTGCCCTTCAACCTCGAGGCCATGGCCGCCAAGGCCCGTGACATGCTGCGCCAGAGCCTCGACGCCCTGGTCAACGTCGACCCGCACCTGGCGCGGCGCATCTGCGAGCTCGACGACGAGATCGACGCGATCCACGGCGCGATGTACGACCGCGTCGCCAGCGCCATCCGCGACGACGTGGACAAGCTCGAGCTGTACATGCACACCCTGAGCGTCTCGCGCAACCTCGAACGGATCGGCGACCACGCGGTGAATATCGCCGAGGACGTGCTCTACATCACCGAGGGCGACATCTTCCGCCACGGCGGAAAGCCGACACCGTCCCAGAGCGGTGACGACGAGCTACGAAGGTGACTCTTCCGCCGGCCCCATCGGCAGATGAATGCGAAAGGTGCTGCCCCGGCCGGGCTCGCTGTCCACCGCCACCCACCCGCCGTGCGCCTGCGCCACGTGCTTGACGATCGACAGGCCCAGGCCCGTGCCCCCCAGCGCCCGGCTGCGCGCGCGATCGGTGCGATAAAACCGCTCGAAAATCCGCGGCAGGTGCTCCGGCTCGATGCCCCGGCCCTGGTCGGACACGCTGATCACCAGCTCATCGTCCTGCGGCGTGGCCCGCACCTCGATCCGCGTCTCCTCGGCGCTGTACTTGATCGCGTTGTCGACCAGGTTCGTCACCGCCTGCTCGAACAACGGTGCATTCAGCGGCGCCACCAGCTCACCGTCGCACGCGGTTTCCACGGCAATCCGCTTCTGCTCGGCCTGGGGCTGACACACCTCCAGCGCGCTGGCGAGCACCGGCGCGACGCGGTGCGGCTTGAGCTCGGCGCGGATCTGCTCGCCCTCCTGCTCCAGCCGCGCCAGGCTCAGCAGATCGTCGACGATCGCCGCCAGCCGATCCGACTGCCGGGCGATCATCTCCAGAAACTTGCGGGCGTCCGCGTCATGCGCCGGGTCGTCCGCGAGCGTCTCCACGGCCGCCTTGATCGTGCTCACCGGCGTCTTGATCTCGTGGGAGACATTGGCGACAAAGTCGCGCCGCACCGCTTCCAGCCGGCGTAACCGGGTCACGTCATGCAGCACCAGCACCGCGCCGATCTCCCGTCCCTCGCCGTCGCGCAGCAGCGCGCTTTGGGCTTCAAAGATGCGCCGCTCGTTCACGCCGTCGGCCGCACGATTTAGCGTGATCTCCTCCTTCAGCGACGTGCCACGTTCCGCGGTGCGATCGACGAACGCCTGGAGCGCGACGTTGCGCACCACCACCGCCATCGGCCGGCCGATGCACGCCTCGGCGTCGAGCCCCAGCAGCTCCGCGGCCGCCTGGTTCACGCTCAGGATGCGCTCCTCCCGGTCCACCGCGATCACGCCCTCGATCATCGACGACAGCACGGCGCTGAGCTCGTTGCGCTGCCGCACCACCGTCTCGAAGCGATCCTCGAGCTGCGCCGCCATCCGGTTCAGCGACCCGGCCAGCGACGCCAGCGGCCGGGGCCCCTCCACGCCCACGCGCAGGCTCAGCTCCCCCTCCGCCAGCCGCCGCGCCGCCCGCATCAGCCGCCACACCGCCGGCCCGACCGCCAGCGCCACCACCGCCAGCGCCAGCACGAACCCCGCCAACATCCATAACGCCGCGCTCAACACACTCAACTCCTGCCTGTCACGATTCGCTCAAGCGATAACCCACCCCACGCACCGTCTCGATCATCCGCCCCGGCTCGCCAAGCTTGCGCCGCAATGACACCACCTGCACGTCGACCGAGCGATCGGTGACCGCGGCCATGCCCTCATGCACCATCTCGATGATCTGCTGCCGCGTGAACACCCGTCCCGGCCGACGCGCCAGCGCCGCGAGCAGGCGAAACTCCGTGGCCGTCAACGCCACCGCCTCGCCGCCGACCAGCACCTCATGGCGGCCCAGGTCAATGCGGATCGGCCCGGCCTGGATCATCGGCGGCGCGTCCGACTCGCCTTCCGCATCCGCCCCCTGCCGCCGCAGCACCGCCCGCAGCCGTGCCAGCAGCACGCGCGGGCTGAACGGCTTGGTCACGTAGTCATCGGCGCCCAGCTCCAGCCCGCGCACAATGTCCGCCTCCTCCCCGCGGGCCGTGAGCATCACGATCGGCACCGCCCGCGTCGCCTGCCGCGACCGCAGCGATCGGCACACCTCCAGCCCATCCATGCCCGGCAGCATCAGATCCAGCAGCACAAGCTCCGGCGGATCCGCCCGCGCCAGACGCAACCCCTCCTCGCCGCTCTCTGCCGTCGCCACCACGTACCCCTCGCGGGCCAGGTTGTACTGAAGCAGATGCAGCAGGTCCGGCTCATCCTCGACGATCAGCACCCGCGCCCCGTCAGTCGCGCGTTCTTCATTGACGTTCATCGTTCGACACCCATCAGGCCTGCCCGGGCCGATCTGTAGTGTAGCCCGGATGATTCACCACAGATGGGCATAAAAAACCCGTTGCTCGACAATAGCCCATGAGTCAGCGGTTGGCTCAGATTCGAGCATCTTGAGGAGCAACGGGTCGGACCAGCGTAGCACATCATGTCGGCCTGAACGATCACCAGAACAGCATTCAGGTCTGCATCATGAGCCACCACGGCCACATCCGACTCAACCAGCGATGCGATGCCGACCTGGCGTCGCTGCTGGCGGTGTTGGGCCAGGCCGGGCCAGTTCGCAGGATCGCCCTGGAGGCGTGTGAAGGGGCCGCGGAGCTGGACGAAGCGCTTGCGCAAGCGGGACCCTGAAGCGTGGAGTTGGCGCGTCCGCTGTACGTGGCGCGGATCAAGGGCTCGCCGGACAAGAGCGACTGGACGAATGCCAGGCTTCTGGCGGATCTGTCGCGGGTGGGCTACTTGCCTCGCGTCTGGCTGCCGCCGAAGCGGCTGCGGCAGTGGCGGCAATTGATGGAGCATCGGCATCGGCTGGCGGATGATCGGCGGGCGTTGAAGCTGCGCGTCGGCTCAAGCAGGCGGAGGATCGCCTGCGTCAGCTCGGCCGCGGCGACACGATGCTCGAGCGGTTGATGACCATCGAGGGCGTTGGCGGCTCGGCTGATGCGTCAGGGCAAGGCCCGGAACGCGGCGGTGGCGGCGCCGGTGTAGGGTGGGTAGAGCGAAGCGAAACCCACCAGCTTCGTCGAGGATCTCCGGCGTTCGTGGTGGGTTTCGCTTCGCTCTACCCACCCTACTGGCGATGCTCTCGCAACAGGGCCTCCAGCGCCTCGCGATGCTCGGGCGGCACGGGCAGCGCCCCACTCAGCAGGCTCCATCGCTTGCGCCGAGCGACCAGAGTGCCGTCAGCCGTCCACTCGTGGTCGGGAAACTTCGCCCATCGCGTCAGGCCCCAGTAGGCCCACAACCCGTGCTCGCGCACCTGGAGTCGGCCCAGCGCCAACACAAGAAAGAACAGCGACCCCAACAGCCCAAGCGGCAGGCCTACCGCCCCGAATCGCGCAAAGCTCCCCGTGACCGCCAGCACGAAGAAGATCCCGGCATTTACCAGCAGCAGCCGTCGCGCCGGGTGGGGCCCGCAGTCGAGAATGAGCCGACCCGCCACCCGCCAGCCCCACCACCAGGTGACGAAAAAGACCACCATCGCCGCAGCACACACTACCCAAACGCCGTACCAGAACGATACGTCGAACGGCTGGTCGAACGCGAAGCTGATCGCACCGGCCGCCAGCGACAGCACTGCGATCAAGGCCGCGCCCAAGACCAGCGCGTTGCGCGACCCAACTGCCCACGCGGACGCTGTCATGTTGGTCAGCATGTCATCACTCCCGGCGTAACCCCGCCAAAGATGATACCGCCCCCCGGCAACTCCAAACAACCGCTACCGTTCCCCCGCGGCTTGCCGCTTCGCGAAACCGCACAACCACCCGCG
>SLDI01000042.1:0-3468 GCA_007125385.1 Phycisphaeraceae bacterium
GGGGGATGAGCGGCGGGCAGTGGGTCGGGCTCGTGGCATCGACGCCCCGTGGCGTGGACGGACGTCGAGATGCCGCTGACGACCGTTGTTGTTCGAGGGATGGCAGCCGATGCCCCGGGACCACCGGTCCCGGCTTTTTATCGATGCACCGACAAGGCCGGGGACGGCCTTGTCGGTGGCACCCGGCGCGGGGGAAATCCGGACCTTCGCTCGCGGACTCGCTCAGGTCCGGCGTTACGGGGCGCGGGGGTTGTTGGGCACGCCCTCGCCCGCGGCGTTGGTCGGGCGTGGTGGGGGTCGCTACAATTCGTGCTCGAAATTTGGCGTCACTTAAGGGAAGGAATCGCCTCCATGTCAACGCTTGTTCCGATTGTGATTGAGAAGTCCGGCCGCGGCGAGCGGGCGTATGACATCTACTCGCGCCTGCTGCGCGACCGGATCGTGTTCCTGGGCGGGCCGATCTCGGACGACACGGCCAACCTGGTGATCGCCCAGTTGCTGTTCCTGTCCAACGAGGATCCGGCCAGCGACATCCACTTTTACATCAACAGCCCGGGCGGGTCGGTCTCGGCGGGGCTGGGGATTTACGACACGATGCAGTTCGTCCGGCCGGACGTCGCGACCTACTGCATCGGGGTGGCGGCGTCGATGGGGGCGCTGCTGATGATGGCGGGCACGTCGGGCAAGCGGTACGTGCTGCCCAACGGGCGCGTCCTGCTGCACCAGCCGCTGCTCTCGGGCGTGATGGAGGGCCCGGCGACGGACCTGTCGATCCAGGCCAAGGAGATGCTGCGCACGCGCGATCGGCTGTACCGGATCATGCAGCATCACACCGGCCAACCGCTGGAGAAGGTGACCGAGGACTGCGAGCGCGACAAGTGGCTCGACGCCGAGGAGGCGGTGGAGTACGGCGTGGCGGACAACGTGCTCAAGCACATTCCCGACTCGCTCGTGCACCGCGGCGGCGGCGAGGACGACGAGGACCCCGGCGACGACGAGAAGTGACTTACCGCGATGGCCAAGCTCGCAACGGAGGAAGGGCTCCCGCCCCCGGCTGCCGCGGGGGGTGGGCGCTGCCGGCGGCGCTGCTGGTGGCGCTGGGCCTGGTGCTGTCGGGCTGTCAGCTCAACGTCGGCGCGGCGCGCTCGGTGGCGCGGGAGAACGATCGGCTGCGGCAGATGAACCTGGAGCTTCAGCGCCAGGTCGAGCGGATGGAGGCGCGGCTGGAGCTGATGCGCGGGCAGGTGGCGAGCCTCGAGCAGCAACTTCAGCGGCACGAGCTCGAACCAATGCCCGACGCCGAGGTGCCGATGCTCTCGCGGCTGCGGCTGGGGCGGTACACCGGCGGGTTCGACACGACGGGCGACGGCCGGCACGACACGGTGCGGGCGTACGTCCAGACGCTGGACCAGCAGGGGCGCATGCTGCCCGTGGCGGGGCGCGGCCGGCTGCGCGTCGTGGCCCTGCCCGACGACGCCGAGCCGGTGGTCGTCGCCGAGCGCGACTACGGCCCGGGCGCGTGGGACGCGGCCTACCGCTCGGGCTTCGCGGGCACGCACTACACGCTCGAGGCTCAACTCGATGACGAGGTGATGCGCCGCCTGGCCGAGGCGGGGGCCGGCGGGGCCGGGGCTGGCGTGGCGGCGACGTTGCAGGTGAGCTTCACGGAGGCGGCGACGGGGGCGCGGCTGACGGTGCAGCAGGAGCTGGAGTTGCTGGTGCGCGGCGGGCGAGAACAGTAGCGGGCAGAGTGCACCTGAAATCTGTAGCAGATCAACGATGCGATGCGTCGGGTGCCACTGGCGGCTTGCCCGCCAGTGGCACCCAACGCCGCGAACTCTGGCTGTAGGGTGGGTTTCGCTTCGCTCTACCCACCCTACATCAGCGCCGCCACGCGAAAGCTCACGGCGTTGAGTGGCGCCCCGATCCTCGCCAGTCGCGGCCGCTGCTTGGCTGAGGTGCACCCAGAGGGAGGGTTCCGCTGCGCTCCCGCACAGGGGCCGGACTTTACATGCCCGGCCAGGGCGCGATAATGGCGGCGGCGGCGCGTGGTTGCGTCCAGGTCTTATCTGTGAAGGGAAGGGTCATGCGAAGCATCCTTGCAGCCGGCGGTCTGGCGGTGGCGGCGGTCGCGTTCACGGCTGACGACGCGCATGGGGAGGTCAGCGGGCCGCATCCGCTGGACGACGAGGCCCGGGCGATCCTGGCGGTCCCCGAGCATGTCGTGGCCACGGGCAACGACGCGCCGCTGATCCGCTACAGCCGGCGGCTCTCCGGCGGGGCGCACACCCACGGGGCGTGGAACGGCGGGTGGCAGGTCAGCCACGCCCTGGCGGTCTGGGCCGGCGACGCCAGCGCCGAGGACCGCATGCTCGAGCAGATCCGCCACAGCCTCGACGGCGAGAACAGCATCAGCGCCAACGGCGGATACCCCGCCCAGCACGAGCGCAACATCACCGGCGCCTACGCCATCCTGCGCCACACACCGCACTTCTGGCAAGAGCGCCTCACGCCGGACGATCGCCACAAGATCGACCTGCTGATGAAGGCGTCGCTGGTCGCCTCGGCCTACACCACCGCCGACGCGACCTACGACGGCGACATGCCCCACAGCGCCATCGACGGCAACACCAACCTGCACCGCGGGTGGAACCCCAACTTCCGCGAAGGCATGTTCGGCGCGCTGATCGTCGCGTCGGTCCACTTCGGCGGACACGAGGCGGCACAGGATATCCTGGACAACTACGACCACGACGCCTTCGTCACCGAGCTTGAGGCGGCGGGGCTGAGCAACACCCACGAGACGTTCACCTGGGCGGCCAACCACCCCGACTCGGGGGCGCCCAGCGGCGAGCGCATCGAGCGGCACGTCCGCGGCTACCGGTTCCAGGGCGAGGCGCTCATGTCGCCGATGGACCTGCTGCACTACCTGACGATGCACACCTACGGCGCGGAGGTGGCGTGCGGGCTCAACGATGGCGAGGGGATCATGCACGATGGCGTGCCGACGGGGGTGATCGTGTCGGGCTGCGAAGGCCTGCCCAACAAGGGGCGGACGGGCATGCTGCTGGAGTTCGCGTCGCGCGACGCCAGCGGGCCGCGCAGCTCGATGGTGTATGCGTACGACGGTTTTCGGCCGAACCTGACCAACCACGTGGTGACGCTGGTGGGCGGGTTCTGGGAGCCGGGCGCCAAGGCCGACGAGATCATCGAGCGCAAGACGATCGGCGTGACGGACCTCGTCTACAAGCTCGAGCATGGGTATCGCAACTACGCCCACGGCCGCGGCTCGCACGACGTGTACGACATCAACCGCGAGCACTGGAGCTGGTCGTATCGCACGACGATCCCACTGTGGACGGAGGTGGTGCGGCCGTTCCACGAGAGGTGAGTCGTCGGGTCTGCGGCGGTGATCCCGCCCTTCGCCCCCACCACGCGCGGACTCGCTCAGGACGGGCGTTGACAGAA
>SLDI01000475.1:0-3467 GCA_007125385.1 Phycisphaeraceae bacterium
GCGAAGCGAAACCCACCAGTCTTGCCTTGGATCTACGAGCATCGTGGTGGGTTTCGCTTCGCTCTACCCACCCTACATCAGCGCCGCCGCCGAATCGTTCACGGCGTTGAGTGGCACCCGTCGTCGGACTCGATCTGATCTGTACGCCCATGCGTGTTGACGAGCAGGATTACGAGCTGCCGGAGGATCGGATCGCCACGCGGCCGGCCCAGCCACGTGACGCGGCGCGGCTGATGGTGGCGGAGCGGGCGACGGGGCGGTTGGATGACCGGCAGGTGCGCGACCTGCCGGGGCTGGGCGTGCTGGGGGCGGGCGACCTGGTGGTGGTCAACGAGACGCGGGTGCTGCCGGCGCGGCTGGTGGGCGAGCGCCAGGCCACGGGCGGGCGGGTCACGGGGCTGTACCTGGCCGGGGAGGGCGCGTGCTGGCAGGTGATGCTCGAGGCGCGGGGCCGGCTGGAGCCGGGCGAGGCGATCGTGCTCGATGCGCGTGCCCGCCTGGTGCTGGAGCGATCGCTTGGGCAGGGGCGGTGGACGGCGCGGCTGGAGGCGGACGCGGAGACCGAGGCGGTGCTGCAGCGCGTGGGGCGCACCCCGCTGCCGCCCTACATCGCCCGCGCCCGGCAGCGCCACGAGGAGCCGGCCGAGCGCGCCGAGGACGCGGAGCGCTACAACACGGTCTACGCCCGCCAGGCCGGGTCCGTCGCGGCGCCGACGGCGGGCCTGCACCTGACGCCGGAGCTGCTGAGCCGGCTCCAGGACCAGGGCGTGGGCGTGGCGCGGCTGACGCTGCACGTGGGCCTGGGCACGTTCGCGCCGGTGCGCAGCGAGACGCTCGAGGGCCACACGATGCATGGCGAGCGGGTGGTCATCGACGCCGCGACGCTGGCGCGGCTGGCGGCGACGCGCGACGGCGGGGGGCGGATCCTGGCGGTGGGGACGACGACGGTGCGGGCGCTGGAGTCGCTGCCGGAGCATTGGCGCGAGCTGGCGGGGGATTTCGTGGCCGACACCGAGCTGTTCATCTACCCGGGCTGTGGCGTGCGGTTCCGCTTTACGGACATGCTGATGACGAACTTCCATCTGCCGCGCTCGACGCTGCTGGCGATGGTCGCGGCCCTGCCGGGCGTGGGGGTGCAGCGGCTGCTGGGCTGGTACCGCGAGGCGGTGCGGCGGGGGTACCGGTTCTACTCGTACGGCGACGCGATGCTGGTGGCGTGAGCGGGGCCAGGCCATGTCGGAATACGGGCCACTCAACGCCGGGAACTTTCACGTGGCGGCGCTGATGCAGGGTGGGTAGAGCGCAGTGAAACCCATCGCGCTGGCCGTGGATCCCCGCCGCAGCCGGTGGGTTTCGCTTCGCTCTACCCACCCTACAGCCAGAGTTTATGGCGTTGGGTGCCACTGGCGGGCAAGTCGCCGGTGGCACCCGCTGAGCACCGTCGCGACAGTACCTGGTGTATGGGGCGAACCCGGACCCGTTGCGCCGCGCTCGGCCGGCGGGCGGTGGGGCGGTATCATGTAGCCATGCCCGATTCGCGTGTGCAGCTCGTCTTCGCCTCGGCGGTCAGCGAGGCGCCGGACCCGGCCGACGCCGTCGCCGAGGTGATCGCGTCGCTGCACAGCCAACTGGCCGAGTCGGTGGACCTGCTGCTGTTTTTCGTGAGCACGGAGCATCGCAGCGCGTTGTCGTCGATTGCGGGGCTGCTGGAGGACGCGATCAAGCCTGCGGCGATGCTGGGGGCGTTGTCGCGTGGGGTGATCGGCCACACGCGGGAGATCGAGCGCGGGCCGGCGATCTCGGCGCTGGCGGCGCGGCTGCCGGGGGTGCACCTGCACCCGTTCACGCTCGACGCGTCGCGGTCGGCGCGGCTGACGCGGTACCGCCGGGCGCTGCGCAACACGATTGCCGGCGACGCCGGCGCGGACGAGCAGCGGGCGGTGATCATGCTCGTGGACCCGTTCTCCACGCCGCTGGTCAAGCTCCTGCCGGCGATCGACGAGATGATCGGCAGCGCGCCGGTGTACGGGGCGCTGGTCAACGCCGGCAAGCAGGCGGGCGACAACCGCATCGTCACCGGCTCGACGACGCTGACGCAGGGGGCGGCGGGCGTGACGCTGTCCGGGCCGCTGCTGGTGCACAACGTCGTGAGCCCGGGGTGTCGGCCGATCGGTCGGCCGCTGGTCATCACCCGGGCCAAGCGCCACGTGGTCCAGCAGCTGGCCGGGCGCAACGCGTTGACGCTGGTGCGCGAGCTGGCGGGGGAGCTGGACGAGCACGACCGGGCGCTGGTGGAGGAGACGGGGCTGCTGGTGGGGCGGGTGATTGACGAGCACAAGCCGCGCTTCGGCCGGGGGGATTTCCTGATCCGGTCGCTGGTGGGGGTGGACCCGGACGCGGGGTACATCGCGATCGGTGATCCGCAGATCCGCGTGGGGCAGACGATCCAGTTCCACCTGCGCGACCAGGAGGCGGCGGCGACGGACCTGGCGATGCTGCTGGACGCCCAGCGGCTGTACGGGCCGCCGGCGGGGGCGCTGCTGGTCAGCGGGGCGACGCGGGGTTCGCAGCTCTACGACGAGCCGGACGCCGACGTGGCGATGGTCCAGCAGGCGATGGGTGGGCAGGTGCCGGTCGCCGGCTGCTTCGCCGCGGGCGAGATCGGCGCGGTCGCGGGGCGCTCGCACGTGCACAACCACACGGTGAATCTGCTGACCTTCCGCGCGCCCGAGGCGCAGCCGGCGGAGGTGTGAGGGGTTGGGATTGAAAATGCAGAATGCAGAATGCAGAATGCAGAATGCAGAAATTGGGAGGGGGAGTGTGGTTGGCGGAGGCGGTGCGGTGATGTGGGGCGTTGAGGGTTGCGCGGGCGTCCGCGTCGCCCGGGGGGGACGGCTAACGGGGGCTCGGGTGACCGGCTTCTGCATTCTGCATTTTTCATTCTGCATTCCGTTCCCCCCATGCTCTACCGCGTGCTGGCGGACATCGTGCTCATCGCGCATGCGGCCTTTATCGGGTTCGTGATCGCCGGGCTGTTGGTGACGCTCGTGGGCGGGTGGCGCCGCTGGCGATGGGTGCGCAACGTATGGTTCCGCCTGGTGCACCTGGGGTGCATCGGCGTTGTGGTCGGGCAGGCGTGGCTGGGGGTGATGTGCCCCTTGACGGTGTGGGAGATGGAACTGCGGGCGCTGGCGGGTGAGCGCGTGGACTACACGCACGGGTTCATCGCGTACTGGGTGCAGCCGGTGGTCTTCTTCGACGCGCCGACGTGGGTGTTTACGCTGGGGTACAGCGTGTTCGGGTTGCTGGTGGTGCTGGCGTGGTGGCTCGTGCCGCCGCGCTGGCGGCGCGGCGGAGGGGGGCACTGACAAGCGGAGTCCGTGGAGCTTGTCAGTGGCGGACGCCCGGGATGTGACGCACTGACAAGCCCGCGGACGGCCTTGTCAGTGGCACCCAACGCCGTGAAC
>SLDI01000617.1:0-3466 GCA_007125385.1 Phycisphaeraceae bacterium
CTTCCTGCCTTTCCTGCTTTCCTTATCTGCCTCTCGCTCTTGCTTCGTGCCTGCTTCGTGTTCTTCGTGCCTTCATGGCTGATCCCTTCCCCGTGACCAGGGCCACCGCATGAGCCGACGACGACGCAAGCTGCGCGTGCTCGTGCTGGTGCACGAGGACCTGGTCCCGCCTGACACGCTCACCGGCGTCAGCGAGCAGGAGTATTTCTCGTTCAAGACCGAGTTCGACGTCTGCGCCACGCTGCGCGAGATGGGCCACACCGTCTCGCCGCTGGGCGTCAGCTCCGACCTGGCCGTGATCAAGCAGGCCGTCGACGAGTTCAAGCCCGACATCGCGTTCAACCTGCTCGAAGAGTTCGACGGCGTGGGCGTGTTCGACGCCCACGTGGTCAGCTACCTGGAGCTGCTGAAGCTGCCCTACACCGGCTGCAACCCGCGCGGGCTGATGCTCGCCCACGACAAGGCGCTGAGCAAGATGGTGCTGCGTTACCATCGCATCTCCGTGCCGCGCTTCCACGTCTTTCCCCTGGGCCGCAAGGTCCGCAAGCCGCCGCGCCTCGAGTATCCGCTGCTGGTCAAGAGCCTGACGGAGGAGGGCTCGGTCGGCATCGCCCAGGCGTCGATCGTTTACGACGACGAGAAGCTCGCCGAGCGCGTCGCTTTCATCCATCGTCAGGTCAACACCCACGCCATCGGCGAGCAGTACATCGACGGCCGGGAGCTCTACGTCGGCGTGCTGGGCAACGACCGCCTCCAGACCCTGCCGACGTGGGAGCTGCTCTTTCCCAAGCTGCGCGAGGGCGCGCCCCGCATCGCCACCGGCAAGGTCAAGTGGGACCACAAGTACCAGGCCAAGATCGGCCTGGTCAGCGACCAGGCCCGCGACCTGCCCGAGGATGTCCGGAACCAGCTCCCGCACCTGTGCAAGCGCATCTACCGCGCCCTGTCGCTGTCCGGCTACGCGCGCATGGACCTGCGCCTCTCGCCCGAGGGGCGTCTCTACCTCATCGAGGCCAACCCCAACCCGCAACTGGCCTACGGCGAGGACCTGGCCGAGTCCGCCCACGCCGCGGGCCTGCCCTACGACGGGTTGCTGCAGAAGATCCTGAACCTGGGCATGAGCTATCGCGTCGGGCCGTGAGGACGCGGGGCAAGCGACACCCCTGCCGTAAGGGCGCTCGGCTCGGGCGCTCACCGCATGGGCTTGTGCGCACTACAATCACGCCCATGCGGCAATACCTCGATCTGCTCCGGTACATCCGCGACCACGGCGTCGACAAGAGCGACCGCACCGGCGTCGGCACGCGATCCGTCTTCGGCTACCAGATGCGCTTCAACCTCGACCCGGCCGCGAAGGGCGAAGGCGGCGGCGGGGGCGGCGGATTCCCCCTGCTGACCACCAAGAAGCTCCACCTCAAGTCCATCATCCACGAGCTGATCTGGTTCATCCACGGCTCGACCAACGCCCGCGAGCTCCAGCGGCACGGCGTACGCATCTGGAACGAATGGGCCGACCCCGACACCGGCGAGCTCGGGCCCATCTACGGCAAGCAGTGGCGCGCCTGGCCCCGCAACGCCGACGACCCGGACGGCCCCGTCATCGACCAGCTCGGGCAGGTCATCGCCGACATCCGGCACAACCCCGACTCGCGCCGGCTCATCGTCAGCGCCTGGAACGTCGCCCAGATCGAGCAGATGGCCCTGCCGCCCTGCCACGTGCTGTTCCAGTTCTACGTCGCCCGCGGCCGGCTGAGCTGCCAGCTCTACCAGCGCTCGGCCGACGTGTTTCTGGGTGTGCCGTTCAACATCGCCAGTTACGCGCTGCTGACCATGATGGTCGCCCAGGTCACGGGCCTGGAGCCCGGCGAGTTCGTGCACAGCTTCGGCGACGTGCACCTGTACAACAACCACAAGCACCAGGCCGACGAGCAGTTGACGCGCGACCCGCGTCCGCTGCCGCGCATGGAGTTGAACCCGGCGGTCAAGCGCATCGAGGACTTCACCTTCGACGACTTCACGCTCCACGACTACGACCCGCACCCGCACATCAAGGCCCCCGTCGCGGTGTAGCGCACGGACCCGATCGGTTCACGCCCGATCTGAGCGAGTCGGCGAGCGAAGATCGGGATCTGCCACCTGTGCTCGACGGGTACTTGCACGCACCGGGCAGGGCGATCCCGACCTTCGCTCCCGTTGGTCGCTCAGCTCCGGCGTTGACAGGGGCGTGGCCTCGATGCCCGCGCCCGCGCCCCGCCGCCGTGCCACCGCCGACCGCCGCCGCGGATCCCCGCTCCCCGGCCCCCGCACCTTCGCCGCCTGCTATCCTGCCCCCATGGCAGTGACGACCGATCCGTTGCGCGTGCTCGTGCTGGCCGGCGGGCCCGATCGTGAGCGCGAGGTGTCGCTGCTCTCCGGCCGCGCCGTCACCGCCGCACTCGAGCAGGCCGGCCACGACGTGCGCCAGCGCGACATCGGCCCGGACGACCTGGCCGCCCTCGACGAGTTCGCGACCTGGCCCGGTCAGGTCATCTTCCCCGTGCTGCACGGCCGATGGGGCGAGGGCGGGCCCTTGCAGGCCATCCTCGACGAGCGCGGGCTGGCCTACGTCGGCTCGCGCGCCGACGCCGCCGAGCTGTGCATGGACAAGCACCGCAGCAAGCAACTGCTGGCCCGCAACGACATCGCCACGCCCGAGCACGAGATTCTCGAGCCCGGCCAGGCCCCCAGGCTCCGGCCGCCCGTCGTTGTCAAACCCGTCAACGAAGGCTCGAGCATCGGCATGGCCATCTGCCACGACCGCGCCCGGCTTGACGCCGCCGTCACCGAGCTCACCGAGCACCACGCGCCGCTGATGCTCGAGCGCTACATCCCCGGCATGGAGCTGACCGTCGGCGTGATCGAGTCGCCGGGGGCCTACGGCCCCGAGCCGCTGCCGCCGATCCACGTCCTCCCTGCCGGCACGTTCTACGACTACGACGCCAAGTACGAACGCGACGACACGCAGTACCTCTTCGAGATCGACCTGCCTGGGCTCGTCCTGGCGGAGCTTCAGCGCCTGGCGCTGGTCACCTGCGAGCTGCTCGGCGTGAGGCACCTGGCGCGGGTGGACTTCATCCTCGACGACAGCCAGCAGCCGTGGGTGCTGGAGGTCAACACCATCCCGGGCTTCACCGGCCATTCGCTGCTGCCCATGGCCGCGGCGCATGCGGGCATCGACATGCCCGAGCTGACCGACCGCCTGGTCCGCCTGGCGCTGGCGCGGTGAGGCTTGCGGGGATCACGGGTCGACTGAAATGCGCTGGAGCGCCTTCATCCATCTGTGACGGGTGCGGCTTGAACTTCAAACCAGCTTGCCGGCCAGGTTTTTTGGTTCATCCGGCAATTCCGGGGCCGCCGTGACAATGCCACCCCGAAGGGGGGACAAGCCGCGGTACCCAACGCCGTGAACTATTCGGCGGCGGCGTTA
>SLDI01000422.1:0-3463 GCA_007125385.1 Phycisphaeraceae bacterium
GAGCCACGCGTGGTCAAGCGCCGGGCGAAGTCGTATCCGCTGATGAATCAACCACGCGCGGAGCTTCGTAAGATGCTGAAGTCACAACGGCTTGCGGCTTAAGTTCATGGCATTCGCATCAGGACCTGCCGCCTCCCGGACCACCAGGGAAATGTCGACTCTCGATGGACGCAGCCACTTCAAACTCCTAATTGGCATGGCTTTAGGGGGCTGCTCGGCTTCCCGCCGGCCTACCGGCGCATGGGGGGGCAGCGGTTGCGGGTACCCCCACAGGCGGCGTCAAGGCGATTGAGGGCGTCCTTGCCGGGCAGTCAGGCGGAGCCGGTCCTTTTCAGACAGGGGCGATGCCGGCGAGCCAGCAGGATCAGGCCCGCGAGACCGAGCATGCCCAGCGTGCCGGGCTCGGGGATGAAATGGGCCGGTTCGAGTGCTTCGTCGGTAATGCGCACCTGGTCGATCCATCCGACCCAGCGCTCGTCGTCCGCGTGGCCAGTGGCGCCGATGAGCAGGCGGCTGGAGCCGATGTAGGGCCCGGCGACGTCACTGCGCGTGTGGATGAGCATCTCGTCGACGAAGACACGGATCTCCATGGCCTGATGGTCGAACACGACGGCCAGGTGGCGCTCGTCGCCGTCGAACAGTCCGCCGCTGCTGATGTTGAACGACGCGAGGCCGGCGAGGTTGATGTTCAGATCGTCGTTGCCATCGCGCTTGCCGACGAAGAAGATCTCGTTGGAGCTGTAGTTCGGCCCGTGGCTGGAGCCGAGGATCGGCGTCCAGCCGCGGGAGCTGGCGCCATCGTACTCTATGATCGCCTCGGCGGTGAAGCTGCCGACGGCGAGCTGGTTCAGGGAAAGCTCGGTCTCAACGTAATCGTCCACGCCATCGAAGCGCAGGCGACCATCGCTCGTCCAGCCGCTGGGCGCGTCGTCGCCGGCGCCGGCGGAGGTGTCGGCGAAGTTGCGCAGCACGGCGGCGACAGCCTGGTCGCTGCGATCGGTCAACGTGGTGCCCTGGCCATCGTCAAAGCGGTAGTGGGCGAGCGTGCCCACTGGCTCGGGCGTCTCGGGCCGGGGCCCGGGGTTCGCCGGCTCGGCGGTCATGAGGTCCGAGATGATCGAGGCGATGTCGTTGTCGGACATCGATTGGATGAGGAAGCGCCGGTCGGCGTCCGGGTTGGCGGTGATCAGCGCGCGCCCGGCGTCGGTGAAGTCGATGTCGTGCGGGTCGCTCAGTTGCCAGAGCGTTTCGCTTTCCCAGGCGGTGCCGGCGGCGGCGTAGAGCACGGCCGTCTGGTCCCAGCTCTGGCGATCACCGATGGTCCCGCTGCCGCCGGTGGTGCCCCGGTAGGCCTCGTAGGCGCGGGCGACGGGGTTGGTCTCGGGGTCGGTCAGCGCCGCGCCGGTCCTGATCGTGCTGCCGACCTCAAACCCGGAATAGACGATGGGCGAGGGCCAGTCGCGTGCCACCTGCTGGGCGGCGTGGACGTCGAGGGTGACGTTGAACTCGGCGTGGTTGAAGTTGGAGAAGTTGCCCGCCATGAGCACCAGCTCGGAGACCCTGCTCTGGATCAGGTCCATGCCGGTCATGCCGATGCCGTCGTCGTTGTAGTTGGCCCCGGTCTGCATGAGGCGGTGGATGGCGGTCTGGCCGCCGACGACGACGATCTTGACGCTGTCGTCTGGCGCGTCGTAGAGGAGCTGGCGATAGAGGTCGGTGGAGATGGGCGCGGTGGCGTTGGTCTGGTTGCTGACGAAGAGCTGGGTGTTGGCGAGGATGGGGGCGAAGTCGTCGCTGCCGCGGGTCGTGTTCAGGTCCGGGTGCGGTGCGATGAGGCCCACGGGCACGTCGCCGCGGCTGTAGTAGGTGTTGACTGCGTCGATGGCGCCGACGACGTAGGGCCCGGTGGTGGAGGCGACGACGCCGGCGAGCTCGAGCATGCCCAGGTCGGCCAGGGCGTTGGCGGTCGCCAGGCCGCCGACGTCGTCGACGTCACTGCGGAAGTCGGTGTCGTAAACCAGCAGCGGCGTGTTGGCGGAGGCAAGCGAGGCTGTCAGGATGAGCGGGGCCAGGCAGGCCAAGGCCCGGCCGGGCCAAGCGCGAATCGGCTCGAACCGGTCAGCTTGTGATGAGCATCGTGACATACCGCCCTCCATGCTTGTAAGTATTTTTATGTCAATCTCTTACGCTGGCGCAACGCGCGGGGGCCAGCGCACAGGCGGAAAGAAACCTCCTTGCTCAAGCTACCACACGGCCCGATTGTTGCCAAGGCGATACCGCGTTTTTCGAAAGAAATCCTTGACAGGCCCACGAGCAATCGGATAGATTGCCTATTAGCGTTTGAGGTGGGGGGTTCACCAAGCTGTGGCCATTTCTCGGAGAAGGAGAGGAAAGATGCGGTTCCGTTTTTTAAGAGGAGAGCGAGCCATGAAGCATCGCATCATTCATCGGTCCGCACTGGCGCTCGCCGCCGCTGCCATGCTCATGACGGGCGGGGATGTGGCCAACGCCTCGCCCATCTACGACCAAGCGGTGCTCGACCTTGACGCCATTGGCTACTGGAAGCTCGACGGCAACGCCGACGACAGTTCCGGCAACGCGCATCACGGCAGCGCCACCAACATCACCTGGCTGGGCGACGGGCCCGACCCGGCCGCCCCCGGCGCCGGGCGCGGCGACGGCAGCTCGGGCGTCGTGCATATCGACAACCACTCGGACCTGATGCCCGAGGGCCCCATGAGCGTCGTGGCCTGGACGCGCCGCGACGGCGCCACCGGCTCGATCGGCGGCACGCTTGAGATGCCCGCCATCGCGGCCGTCAACGACCGCGGCTGGATCCTGCGCTACGGCGGCGGCGGCTGGAGCTCCAGCAACCCAAGCGGCAGCCCCCGTTTCGACGGCCGCGAGAGCGATGGAACCGTCATCTGGGATGCCGAGCATGACCTCGCCGACATCTGGGACAACCAGTGGCACATGATCGCCGGCGTCTACGACCGCGACGAGCAGGAGATGCGCCTGTACGTCAACGGCGTGCTCGCCCACACCGAGGCGGCCAGCGGCGCGGCTTTGGCCAGCGACATGACCGCGGACATGACCATCTTCGCCAGCTACAGCGCGGCCGACGGTGGCACGCTGCAACGATTCCTCGACGGCGACATCTCGCGGGTCTCGCTCCACGGCACCGCGCTGAGCGATGCCGACGTCGCCAACCTCTACGCCGCCATCCCCGAGCCCGGCACGCTGGGTCTGCTGGCCGCCGGCAGCCTGCTGCTCATGCGAAGAAGGGCGCGTCGACAGTAATCGGTCTCCGGCTAAGAACCTGTGTGAGAAGCCCTGTCGCGGGTGCGACACAGCACGCCACCGTCGTGCTGTTCGCTCTGGAACTGGCAATTCTGCGTGGCAGCAAGCTGCCACCGGTCAGGGCGCTGCTCGCCGACGCACGCGGACGCATCGGCGGCGCGGC
>SLDI01000364.1:0-12618 GCA_007125385.1 Phycisphaeraceae bacterium
GGCGACTGCGTCGCTGATATCGGCGCCAACATCGGGGCGTTCACCGTGATCGCAGCCCGGCTAGTTGAGCCCGCGGGCCGTGTATTTTCATTTGAGCCGGATCCGACGATCTGTGAACGATTGCGGGCGAACGTTGAACTTAATGGGCTGACGAACGTCGTCGTTCACAACTGCGCTGTAGCTGGTTTGACGGGAGAAGGTAGTTTCCGTCGGTATGATAAAAGTGCCTGGTCCTCGTTATTGCGGGCTGGACAGGATCGGCCGCCCAAGAACGCGAATTGCTTTGCCGTGCCCGTTATGGGCGCTCGCGATATGGTCCAGGCAATTGGCGGGAGTGTGGACTTGTTGAAGGTGGATTGCGAGGGCAGCGAGTATGACCTCTTCGACGCACTCGATGTGGAGTCGGCCCGGGGCGTGAAGCGGATCGCCATGGAAGTCCACAAGGTGCCGAATAGGACGCCCGGTGAACTGGCGCACCGGCTTTCATCGCTGGGTTTTTGCGTCCAGCCAGGATACCCGTTGACGGCGAGGCGACCCGGGAGTGGCCTGGCTCAACGGACGACAGCGTAGGTTGGCCGGGATCGGCACTTGCGCGGGGATGTGGATGATGACTGAGCTTACCTATGGGCGGGACCGATTTTGAAGGACCATCAGCTGGAGGAGTTCGGCACGCAAGGTGCCGCGGCCAAATGGTGTCGGAGAACCGAGGAAGCGCGTTCTGGAAAGGATCGTATGACGACTCACGAATATACTAAACATGCAGGCAAGGAGAGTTGTGCGATCGCACAGGTCATCGGCCGCCTCGGTGGCGGCGGGGCACAGCGCGTGGCGTACCATCTGGCGGTGGCCCTTACGCGCCGCGACGCGCCTTCGCTCGCCGTCGCGCTGCGCCAGGACATCGGTTACGTCGAGGCCGATGTTGAGAACGAGGTTGAGACGCTGGCGCTGAACATCGATCCGACCACATCGGGTGGGCTGGTCGGCGGCGCACGTAAATTTCGCAGGTTGATCGCGGATTATGAATTGGACGTCGTTCACGTCCATGGTGAGGACTGCCTGCCGTTCGTCTATCTGGCCACGCGAATGATGAAGCGGCGGCCGGCGATTCATTTCACATGGCACAATAGCGCGTTTGTCCTGGAGCAGCAGCGCGGTTGGCGGCGAGTGGTGATGCGCCGAGCACTTCGCTCATGTGCCGGGCTTTCGGGATCGTCCCACAACGTGGCACAACGCCTGACGGCGGCGCTAGGTGGTGACCGCGAGGTCCTGGTCCTTCGCAACGGAGTGCCCACGCCGGTTCCGCCACCGCAGCGTCAGCACGAGCACCGGCCCACCATCGTTTGGGTCGGCCGCTTGGTGACCGCCAAGGGGCCGGAGGTCATGCTCCAGGCTTGCCATTGCTTGGCGCAACAGGGGCATGAGTTCCTCCTGCGAATGGTCGGCGACGCACCGCCTGGCCGATCTGCGTACGCGCAGCAGCTTCAGCGGATGACGCGCGACCTCGGCCTTGAGGACCGCGTGTGCTTCGACGGCTGGGTAGATGACGTCGACGCGATCCTCCGCGACGCCGATATCGCCGTGCAAACCTCATTCACGGAGGGGCTGAGCATGGCCCTGCTGGAACAGATGATGGCCGGACTGGCGATCGTGGCAACCGAGGTCGGTGACACTGCGCCCGCCCTTGATCACGGCCGTTGTGGCTTGCTGATCCCCCCGCGTGACGAGGCGGCCCTGACCGAGGTTCTGCGCAGCCTGATCGAAGATCCGGCGTTGCGGCAGAAGCTCGGTGCCGCGGCGCGGCAGCGTGCCGTCGAGTGCTACAGCTTCGAGGCCATGGCGGAACAGGCCTTGGAGATGTATGGCCTGTGCCCCACGGATGGCTCCGAAGGCGCCGCGGGGCCGGCTGCGCCGCAAAACAGCACCCGTGTAGCCGAACAATGACGCTGCCATCACGAGTTTCAACCGTGGTCGGCTTTCCCGGGGAGCAGGTGTGAGGTGCGGCACCCAGCACCCGGGAGCGCGCAACCGACGTCGCCACGTTGCCAACGGCGTTACAGAACAGAGGGATCCTCAGGAGCATCAACATGGTCAGCAGGTTCAGAGACCGGGTTCGTCGATACTGTGTCAAACCTGTCCGCCGGCTGATTCGCAGGATCGCGTTTTTCAGTGAACGTGGCACCAAACGACGCATGGCTTGGATCGTGCGCAGGCGATTGCGTGAGGAGACCCCCTATGAGCCGATCCAGCTTGGCCAAAAGGTGTCTGCGGCCGTTCGGGAGTGGGAACCCCGGTGGTTGCTGATTCGAACTGAAATCGAACGCTACGGTGCTTCGAATCTCGTTGACGTCGGGTGTGCCGAAGGTTGGTTTGTTCGGCGATCAGCTGAAGACCTCGGTTGTTTCGCCGTCGGAGTCGAAATGGACAACGAGCGATTGTGGCCCAATGAGTTGTCACGACTGCACGACGATGTGGAGCGGTGCGCCACCATTAAGGCTCGCATGTCACCGGCCAGCCTCGAACAACTGCCCCGGTTCGACATGGCGTTGTGCCTCTCTGTGGTGCACCACGTGATTCGTGAAGGCGGACTGGACGCCGGCCGAGCCTTTATCAAGTCGCTCGCTTCGCGCGTCGACAAGGCCATCGTGTTTGAGATGGGAACCAGCGAAGAGAACCGCATGAAATGGGTTGACAAGATGCCACCCATGCCCGATGGACAGGCCGCCTTCCTCAAGACGTATCTCGAATCGGCGGGGCTCGTCAATGTTCGCCAGCTCGGCGCCTCACGATCGTTTCGACGGGAAGCGGAACGAATCCTGATGGTTGGTGAACCCGTCTATGACCGCGATGGTCAACCCTCGCGCGTCACGACCGGTAAGCATGGGAGCCTGGAGAAACGCGCGTCCGGCGACACCATCGAAGCCTCCAAAGCAGCGGCACCCGAATGACCGCTACCGGTCCAGATACGGTTCAGACCGCGGCTTTGGCCGATCCGGTGCGTGCGCGCCGCGCGAAGCCCTCGCTGAAGCGCCGCGCGGTTCAAAGTTCGAGCTGGAAGCTCGCGGGCTACGGTGTGTCGGAGCTTTTGCGCCTGGGCAGTCACCTCGTGCTGGCGCGGCTTCTGTTCCCCGAGGCCTTCGGGCTCGTGGCGATCATCGGCGTCCTGAAGCAGGGCTTGAATATGTTCTCGGACTTCGGTCTCAAGCCGGCCGTCATCCGGGACCCTGACGGTGCTCGTCCGCGCTTCGTGCGCACTGCCTGGACGCTTCAGGTTGCCCGCGGGCTCGTCATTTACCTGGGCTGCCTGCTCATGGCCTGGCCAATGGCGCTGGTGTTCGATGCGCCGGCCTTGGTTTACCTAATCCCCGTGGCGGCCTTGAGCGCGGTTCTGGCTGGCTTTAAGTCCATGTCTCCCGCGCTGTACACCCGCCGCCTGGCCGCCGGCAAACCCGTGGTGTTGATGCTGATCAGCCAGGTGGTCGCGACGGTGGTGGTCGTGGGGTGGGCATTGGTCTGGCCAAGTGTATGGGCACTGATCGTCGGCGGCTTGGCGAGTTCGGCCTGCACCCTCGCGCTGAGCTACTATTGGCTGCATGGACCTCGCCTGCGCCTGCAGATCGACCGCAAATACCTCGGCTCCATCTTCCACTTCAGCAAGTGGATCTTCTTCGCCAGCATCATCGGCTTCATCGCCGCCAAGTTCGATCGGGCCTACATCGGCGCCGTGATGGACATGGGCACGCTGGGGGTCTACCACATCGCGGCCATGCTGGCGCTGGCACCGGCACAGGCCGCCGACCGCATCCCGCTTATGCCCATCCTCAGCCGGGCGTTTCACGAACAGCCGGAGCGAATCGGGCACATTTACGCCCGGCTACGGCTGGCGCGCGACACGATCTTCCTGACCGGCTACGGCGCGCTGGTCATGCTCGGTCCCTGGATCGTTCAGCTCCTGCTCGACGAACGTTACCACGATGCAGGATGGATGCTCCAACTGCTGGCGGTCAAGGGCGCGATCATATGCATGGTCAAGCCCAGCAGCGCATGCCTGACTGCATCCGGCCGCCCGATCTACGGGACGATCGCGCGGGCGCTGACGCTGATCGCCGTGTGTGGCGGGTTACCCTTGGGGTGGTACCTTGCTGGTCTGACGGGCGTGATCTGGGCGATTGCGCTGGTTGACCTGCCAGCTGCGGTGCTCTGTTTCACAGCGCTGCACTACCACCGCTACGGCAAGGCTCTTGCCGAACTCACAGGCATTGCATTCTTCGGCGTTGGTGTCGCCCTTGGATGGATGGCCATTGCCGCGGCCGGCGCCATCCTGGCGGGGAACTAAGCGAGGCTGTCGGAGATGGTTGAGAATACAGGCGCAGGGGTGAATGGGCGAACGCCGGTTGTCCCGGAGCCGCGCCGGCTCCCGCGCGATGCGAAGGGCACCGCATCGCCGCAGGCCGATCAGGCATCCGAGGCGCTGTGGCGGGCGTGCTTAGTGAACCTTGGCATCGCGGACGCCGAGTGCCTGTGGGAGCAACGAAGCGGGGCCAGCCGAACCTATCGCAACGGTGATCGCGTCTTCAAGATTCGCCACAAGTCCCTCGATGCCAGGCGGCTGGAGCCGGACCGGGCGCATTGCCTCGCACGTGAGGCCGAGTTGCTTCGGGAAGTGCGCACGCTGCCTGGTGTCGTTCATTTCATCGAGTATTCGAGCGAGGCTGAGTTTGATGTGCTTGTGTGCCGATACATCGATGCTCAGCCGTTGAGGGATCGGACGCTAACGTTGCGACAGTGGGTGGCCATGGTATGGCGAACCGGCCGAATCCTCGTGGGCCTGGCACGCCGCGGAATCGCCCATAACGACGTGGCTACGCAGAATCTCTTGCGATCCTCCGATGGCCAGGCCCATCTTCTTGACTTTGGACGAGCTTCGACCGGTGGCTTTGCCCATTGCCTGTTCCGAAACCTCTTCCGGCGGTACGGCGGCGGTGGCCGGTACGCTTCATTGCTTGTGCTGGTGGAAGAGGATTTGGCCAGGCGCCTGCCCGGCCCGTTCGGCCGAACGGTCGAGCTAATCGGCTTGCGGCGTGACGATTTTCACCGGGAGCAGATGTTCGAAGGATGGAACGCGGTTCATGAGTGCCGATGGGCGCATGCGATGATCTGCGGACTAAAGGCGGTCGCAAGCAAGCCGTTGCTGCCGCGAAGTTGGAAATTGCTCGGCTGCTCGCTTGTCAAGGCGTTGCGCCGCGTAGAAGGTCGGCCCTGTCGTCCGTCGCCTCCGGCTGCTGCGGCGACAAGCGCAACGCGAACCCTGTCGATCGGACTGCTCTGCCCGGGCTGGCCCCCGCACGCCTACCCCAACGGCGTGGTCAGCTATACGCATCGCCTTCGCGAGGCGATGCTCGCTCAGGGGTATCGCGTGTCGCTGCTGTGTCGGCGGGTCGAGGCTGAGGCGCGCGGTGAGCCGGGTGTCGTGGCGCTGCGTGACTACAAGGTCAAACCATCATGGGCGCGCCGGGCTGTGCGGCGGATCGAGCATGTGCTGGGTGTGGAAAAGCCGCGGCCCGTGAGGATTCCCGCCCAGCTTCTGACCGCCGTGACGGATCTTCACGAACGCGGCGAGGTCGATGTCCTTGACATGGAGGAGTCGTTTGGCTGGGCGGCGGCGGTGGCGCCGCGCTGCCCGGTGCCCGTGGTGGTGCGGCTTCACGGGCCACACTTCCTCGTCGGTGCCGCGAGCGGCGAGGCCGGGACCCGCGCCGGCCGACGGCAGATTCGCGACGAAGGCCGGGGCATCGCGGCCGCGTCGGGCGTGACGACCCCGAGCCGGTTCGTGCTCGAGCAGGTGCGGGCGCGCTATGGGCTGGAGTTGCCGGAGGCGCAGGTGATTCCGACGTCGATGGCGGTGGCAGAGCCGGGGCGTCGGTGGTCGTTGGCGGCGTGCCAGCGGGACATGATCCTGTTCGTGGGGCGGTTTGACCGTGTCAAGGGTGCGGACGTGATGATCCGGGCGTTCGCGGAGCTGTGGCGCGGCGGACTGCGGTGTCGGCTCGTGATGGCCGGGCCGGCGGGCGTGCTGCACGATGATTCGGGCAGGGCGTGGACGCTGGAGGAATACCTGGCGACACACCTGCCGACGGCCGCCCGTGGGCTGGTGCAGTGGGTCGGAGTTCAAACCCAGAACCAGCTCAATGAGTTGAGGCGGCAGGCGATGGTGAGCGTGGTGCCGTCGCGCATTGAGACCTTCGGCTGCACGCTCGTCGAGGCGATGAGCCTGGGCTGTCCGGTGATCGCCTCGGCCGCCGGTGCGCTGCCGGAGATCGTTCAGGATGATCACAACGGCCTGCTTTTTGAGTCCGGTAGCCCCGAGGATTTGGCGCAGAAGCTGAGGAATTTGCTTCAGAACCCGGAACGAGCGGCGGCGCTCGGCGCCCAGGCACTGGCTGACTGTCAGGCCCGGTACGCCCCGGCCACGATTTCCCGGCTCACGGCCGATCTGTATCGGGAGTTGATCGCCCGCCGGACGCGAGAGGCGCGGCACGTACTCACATGATTCTGCTCGCCTACCTGGTTTTATTTGCTTGGATCCCCGCCATTGTGTTGCTTTTCGCGGCGATCCACCCGCGGCGTGCGGCGATCGTGGCGATCATCGCCGGCTGGCTCTTTCTGCCGCTGGTGTCGATCAACGTCACGGGGCTACCCGCGTTCAACAAGGCCAGCGCGACCATGGCCGCGGTGCTGATCGGCACCGCGATGTTTCACCCCAATTACCTGCTTGTGCTGCGCCCGCGCTGGTTCGATCTGCCCATGGTGGCATGGATCCTGGCGCCGTTCTTCTCGGCAGTCCACTACAACGGTGACGTCTACGACGGCGTCACGTCGGCCTTCGAACACCTTGTGATGTGGGGGCTGCCATACCTGATCGGACGCGTTTACTTGACCGAGTACACCGCGTTTCGTGATCTGGCGATCGGCCTGGTGATCGGGGCGGTCGTCTACATCCCGTTCATCGTCTGGGAGATGCGGATGGCTCCGCTGGTGCACTACCAACTCTTCGGGATCAGGGCCCGCGGCAGTTGGGAGCAGTGGGCGTTTGCAGCACCGTTTCAATGGAAGCCGCGCGTCTTTATGGACACCTCATTTGCAGTCACCATGCTCATGGGTATGGCTGCCTTCGTCGCGGTGGTCATGACGCGCTGGCGGATCGGTCGCAAGACGCTGGGGGTCCCCCCGGGGGTGCTCTGCGCCATCCTCGTTGTGATGACCGTGATGTGCAAGGTCTGGAGCGGGATCCTCATGATGGGCACCGGCATCGGCGTGGTCCTGCTCGGCCGGATGTTCCGTACCCGCCTGATTCTCATTGCCATTCTGCTCGTGCCACCGACGTACATGATCACCCGCGCAAGTGGTCTCTGGTCCGGCGAGATCGTGCCGAGCATCGTGTCAAATCTTTCCGAACGCCGAGCCTCCTCTTTCCAGACGCGTCTGAACCACGAGACGCAGCTTGCGGAGCGGGCCATGCAACGTCCCGCCTTCGGCTGGGGCGGTTGGGGACGATGGCGCATCAGAACCGATAGCGGACGGGATCTTACACGCAGTGACGGACTCTGGGTCATCACCCTCGGCCGCACCGGCATCTTCGGTCTGACGAGCCTGACCCTGGTCCTGCTTCTTCCCCTTGGCATGTTCGTGTACAAGGTTCCCCCGAGCGCATGGCACGAGCCGGCCGCCGCGATCATGATGGCCTTCGCCCTTATGCCCGCCCTGCACATGATCGATAACTTGCCCAATGCGTTTCCCAATCCACTGTTCTACATGATCGCGGGCGGTATCCTCGGTTGGCTCGGTTCCGCGCGATCCGTCCGGTCGGTGACACCTACCGCCGTCCTTTCCCGGCGCCGCCGCGCCGCACGAGGCAATGCGCCCGCAGGTCTGATCGAGGGACAAACCCACCCATGAGCAATCCAGCCCGCGAACATGTGGTTATCTTTGGCCACGGACGATCCGGAACCACTTGGCTCCAGGCACTCATGAACATGAGCCCGGATACGCACGCCCGCAATGCCATCCACCAAATCTCGGGCACACCCCTTGCCGAGTGGCCCAAGTCCGTGCGACCCGCCGACGAGCAAGCCTTCCTGAATGCCTGGCGGTGTGCTGTCGATCACGCTTCAGCACGCGTTAGCGAGCTTGATCCACTTCCCAATCGGCCCAAAACCTTTCTCCGAGACTGGGCCGATTACACCCGAGCGTATAGCCATTTCATGGACAAGCCGCTTCTCCGGCAAATGCTCAGTTACTTCGAGCCCGCTTTCCGCGAGCATCCGTTGGAGTTCCGCCCGCCTCGCTGGCTGGTGCGGCCGCGCTCCTTTGCCACCGTAACGTTGGTTCTGAAATTCGTCCAAGTGCCAAACTGGGCGGATCAGGTCCTCCGGAAGTGCCCCGAGGCGCGCGTCGTGCACATCGTGCGGCATCCCGGCGGCTACCTCAGTTCGTGGGCCCGCCGGTGGCTCGCTGGCCAGGCAGCCGATCAGGTGCGCGAGGCCAACCGCGAACGCCTTGAGGCGGTCGGTCACGTTCACCCTGACTGGGCGCAGCGCTGGGGCGACCCTGCGGCGATGAGCGTCGAGGAATCCGAGTTGTGGTATTGGCGCTACGCCGCTGAGCAGATCCATGGCGCGGGCGAGGGCAGGGATCATTATCTGCCGATGACGTTCGAAGCCCTGGCCGCGGAGCCGGTGGAGATGACCAGGCGTCTCTATGCGTTCTCCGGCCTGCCCTGGCGCGGCGAGTTGGAGCCACGTATTAAGGCGCTGTGTGCCGATTCCGAGCGTATCGCGAATCAGTGGCGCGATCGGCTTGGCGATTCAGACGTGGCCCTGATCGACAGTATCCTTGAGGATTCACCGCTAAGATCATGGTGGACGACGGGCGCGGCGACCGACATGCCGGCGACGATGTCCGCATGAGGTGTGCGGTCATCATCTTGAGTTGGTTCAAGTACGCCGTCAAACGGTGTGGTCGCACGGCCTATTACGTGCTGGCCGTACGCGGCCGCAACCGGCGCGTGGCGTTGCGCGGGGTCGAGAATATTCTCGTCGTTGCTCATCCAGATGACGAGATGATCTTTTTTCGCCAGTTCCTTAAGCGTCATGGCTCGACGACGCTGGTCCTGTGCATCACCAACGGCGGACATCCGACGAGACAGAAAGAGTTCATGCGGTCGGTGGCGCGGTTTCAGGCGCGCGGTGTCATTCTTAACTTTCCCGACGAACCGCGGGACTGGCCGGGCGCGAGAGTCGAACAGGTGTTGGACGCCGTGGTCCGCGCCAGCAGCGCGACCCAGCTTGTGACGCACAACGAGCAGGGGGAGTATGGTCACCCGCATCACCGGCAGTTGCACGAGATCGTCCGACGGGTGGGGGTTCGCTGGCACCGCAAAAGAGGGATCGAGGTGTTGACGGCCGCGCCGAATGAACGGCTGCTGGCGCGGGAGAATCGGCTGTCAGAAGCGGAATTGAGCGAGAAGCTCGCCTGCTTCGCGGATATCTATGCCTCGCAGCGGGCCTGGATTCTTGACGAAGCTGGCGACTGCTACCGGTTCGTTGTGCATGAGGCACTACCCATTCCGGTCGCCGACCGCTGAGCCGCGATGGCGATGCGGAACTCCACCATGATCGCCACCATCACGTCAACAACGTCGAAGCCGACCGCGTCGGCCGTTGCCGTCGCCCACGCCGAGTCGGCGCGGATTGGCGAGGCGGTCGGCGTGGCGCGCGTCGGCTCAATCGTCGGCCTCGTCCAGCACAAGACCGTCGCCGACGCCACCAGCAAGGCGGTGGTCCACGATGCCGCCGGGCGGCCTCAGGCGTTCGTGCTCTGCTCGGCGCCGGCCTACCCGCACCGCGTGGCGCGCACCGTCGAGCGCGCCCACCTGGCGGCGGACCAGCTCGGCTGCGCGGGACGGGCGGTGCTGCAGCCGGTGTTGGCGGGCTGGTGGCACGATGTCAGCTACGCGGTCTACCCCTGGCGGACCCCGCTGGGCCGGGGAGCGGTGCGGCGCCGGCTGGACCCGCGTTGGTACCGCCGCGGCATCCTCCGCTGGCTGCGCGACGCCGCGTCGAACGCCCGGCCGTGGCCCGAGGACGAGTACGAGGGCATCGACGCCTCGCTCTGCTTCGTCCACACCTGCCAGGCCCTGCCCGAACCGATCCGCGCCGCCGCCGGCCGTGCACGCCAGCGCCTGGCCAGCGGGCATTGGCAGCCGCGCCGCGTCGTCGACCACAACGACCTGTGGCTGGCCAATGTGTTGCGGGCGAGCCGCGGCGACCGGGCGGCGGGCAATGCGTACGGCCTGTGGCTGATCGACTGGGGCGCGGTGAACATGACGGGCTTCGGCTTCTACGACCTGCTGCACGCGGCTGAGGAGCTTCGCATGTCGCCTCGGCGCCTGCGTCGCGAGCTGGCGGCCCATTGCCGATGCATGGGCTGCCCCCCGGGGGACGCCCCGAGCCAGTTGCTCGCATCGCTGGGTCACCTGGGCCGGCACCGCGAGGAATTTCCGCTGCGGCGATACGTGGAGGTGGTGACGGCGTGCTGGAAGCTGATGGATGCGGGGTTGCGAGGGCAGGGTCAGCGTTGAGCCGCAAGAGCGCCACCGTCAAGCCATGCCACACAAACAACGGGACCTGCAGTTGTAGCGATGATTAACCCCAACGATATCCCCATCTTTGTCCTCTGCGGCGGCCTGGGCACACGCCTGCGCGAGGAGACCGAGCTCAAGCCCAAGCCCATGGTCCCCATCGGCAACCGGCCCATCCTCTGGCACATCATGCGCTCCTACGCCCACCACGGCTTCAAACGCTTCATCCTCTGCACCGGCTACAAGAGCGAAGTTATCAAGGACTATTTCCTCAATTACGCCGCCCGCAACAGCGACTTCACCGTTGCGTTGAAGACCAACGACATCGAAGTCCACTCCATCGACCACGAGGACGACTGGCAGGTCACCGTCGCCTACACCGGCGAACACACTATGACCGGCGCCCGCGTCGCCCGCGCCGCCGCCCGCTATCTCGACAACGCCGAGCATTTCGCCGTGACCTACGGCGACGGCGTGACCGATGTCGACCTCGCCCGCGAGTTCCAGTTCCACCTCCAGCACGACCGCATCGGCACGGTCCTGGGCGTGAACCCACCGTCGCGCTTCGGCGAGATCAAACTCAACGGTGACGGCAACGAGGTGCTCGAGTTTGAGGAGAAGCCGGAATTTGCCGAAAAATGGATCAATGGCGGTTACTTCTTCTTCCGACGCGCGTTCGTCGATTATCTGGACCAGGACGAGTCGTGCGTTCTGGAGAAGGCCCCGCTCGTGCGCCTGGCCGCCAACGCGCAGATGAACCTCTACAAGCACCGCGGCTTCTGGGCCTGCATGGACACCCAGCGCGACCGCGACGAGCTCGAACGACGCTGGGCCACCGGCGACGCCCCCTGGGCCGTCTGAAGCCGCTCGCGGCTTCGCGAAACCGCTCATCGACCAAGGATCCACCTATGAAAGTCTTCGTCACCGGACACCGCGGCTACATCGGCTCGCACCTCGTCGAGCTGCTCAAGGAGGCGGGCCACACCGTCACCGGCTGCGACCTGGGCCTGTTCGATGGCTGCGAATGGGAGACGCTCGTCAAGGCCGACACCGAGCTCGACGCGGACGTGCGCAGCCTCAGCGAAGAGCACCTTGCCGGCCACGACGTCGTCTGCCACCTCGCCGCCATCAGCAACGACCCGATGGGCGATCTCGACCCGGCGCTGACCTACAGCGTCAACCGCGACGCCTCCATCGAACTGGCCCGCAAGGCCAAGGCCGCTGGCGTCGGCCGCTACCTCTTCTCCGGCAGTTGCTCCATCTACGGCGCCGGCGAGAAGCTGGATCTGGAGGAAACCGATCCGCTCAACCCCCTGACGGCCTACGCCAAGAGCAAAATCGACACCGAGCAGGCCGTCGCTCCGCTCGCCGACGACGCCTTCACTGTGGCGTTCCTGCGCAACGCCACCGCCTACGGCTACTCGCGCAACCTGCGCATCGACCTCGTCGTCAACAACCTGCTCGCCTCCGCGCTGGCCTATGGCGAAATCCGTATCCACAGCGACGGCACCCCCTGGCGACCGCTGATTCACTGCCGCGACATCGCCCGCGCCTTTCTCGCCTTCGCCCAGGCCCCCGCCGACGTCATTCAGCGCCAGGCCGTCAACATCGGCGGCAACGCGGAGAACTACCAGGTCAGGGACGTCGCCGACCGCGTCAAGCGCCTCATGCCCGGCGCGGACATCACCTTCACCGGCCAGACCGGCGCCGACCCACGCAACTACCGCGTGAAGTTCGACAAGCTTAACCGCCTGCTGCCGGACTTCAAGCTCGAGTACGACCTGACACGCGGCATGGAGGAGCTGTACCGGGCCATGGTCGACCACGGGTTCACCGCCGAGGACTTCGAGGGCGACCGCTTCATCCGCCTCAAGTCGCTTCAGAAGCGCATCGATCTGCTCACCCAGGCGGCCTGAGCCGCTCGCGGCTTCGCAAAGCCTTCCTGCTACCTTAACCCTCCGAGAAACCATGCGATTCCACGA
>SLDI01000081.1:0-12598 GCA_007125385.1 Phycisphaeraceae bacterium
CGGGCACTGATCCATCATCATGGAAGCGACCGCGTCGGCGCCCCCGCATTGCCGGTTGCACCTCGCCCAACCGTGCGCTAATCTGAATTCGCTGGTTCTGATCGGGGAGCGCGGGCACGACGGGCCCGCGCGACGGAGCGTTGAGCGTCGCGCCGACGCGGCCGTGGGCACCGTATCCGCCAAGAGGTAGCGGGCAATGGAAACGAAACTGGCCAGCGACGAGCATGGCCGGCCGCGGCTGTGGGTCAACGATCGGCCGCACCCGGGCATCTTCTGCTCGACACCGCCGGCGTTCATGGGCAACTTCATCGACGCCGGGTTCGACATCTTCGACACCCACCCGCTCACCCCGCACGGCTGGGTCGGGCCCGATGCGTACGACTATGCGCAAACCGACCGCCGCATCGCGTCCTACCTCGATCAGAAGCCCGACGCGCTGCTGATCGTGCGCTTCTGGATGGAGTATGACCAGGCCCGGCCCAGGCCCCGGCAAGGCCTGTGGTGGTGCGCGGAGCATCCGACCGAGCACGTGCAGACGAACCGCGGCGTGGAGACGGGGCACCTCAGCGTTGAGCCGTCGTTCGCCTCGCGGCTGTGGCGCGAGCAGGCGGGCGAGGCGCTGCGCCGCGTGGTGACGCACATCGAGCGGCGGTGGGGCGAGAACGTCGCGGCGTACGTGCCCGGCGGCGGGCCGTGCGGCGAGTGGTTCCACTGGTTCAATTATGGCGCCAACGCCGGGCCGGACCACCTCGACGACTACTCGCCGCCGATGCGTGCGGCGTGGGCGGATTACCTGGCGGGCAAGTATGGCCGCATCGCCGCGCTCAACGCGGCGTGGGGCCGGGAGCACGCGCGCTTCGAGGATGTGCCGCTGCCCGGGGTCGCCGAGCGCAACGGGGCGCGTCACGGCCACCTGCGCGACGCCCAGGCCGAGCGCCACGTCATCGACTTCCTCGACGCGTTCAACCGCCAGACGGCCGAGACGCTGGTGCACTTCGCGCGCATGACCAAGCTCGGCTGCGCGCATCGCAAGGCGGTGCTGGCGTTCTACGGCTACCTCTGGCACCATCAGCCGCAGGTCACGCAGAGCCGGTCCGGCCACCTGCACCTGGACATGGTCGCCGACTGCCCCGACGTCGATGCCATCATCGCGCCGTTTCACTATTCGTTCCGGCAAGTCGGCGGCGTGGTCTCCGGGCAGGCGCCGGTGGCGACGATGATCCGCCGGGGCAAGCAGTACGTGCACGAGCTCGACGGCTCGACACATCTCAAGCCGAGCTGGCCCAGCCCGCGCGACAACGTCCCCGCCGACGCCGACGCCACCGCCGAGCTGATGCGACGCGACCTGGCGCGCACCATCACGCAGGGGGCGACCGCCTGGTACATGGACCTGACGCATGGCATGTACGACGACCCGCGGCTGGTGGCGCATCTGCGCCACACGCTGGGCGTCGCGCGACGCCACGCGCTGGCGGCCGGCGGCAACAACCGCGAGGTGGCGGTGGTGCTCAACCCCGCCGAGGCGATCCACTTTCGCGAGAGCGAGCCGCTGCTGACGCCGCTGATCTCCATGTTCAAGCAGTTCCACCTGGAGCGCATGGGCCTGGACTACGACGACCTGCTCATCGACGACCTGCACCGGCTGAGCGTTGACGAGACGCGGCCGTATCGGCTGTGGATCCTGCCGAGCTGCGTGAGCCTGAGCGACGAGCAGTGGGCGGCGCTGAAGCGCCACGCCTGCCGCGACGGCAATCACGTGCTGTTCAACCATGCGCCGGGCGTGTGTCACGGCCGGGGCATTGATCTGGCGCGGATGAGCGCGATCACGGGGCTGCAATGCGACTGCACGCTCGACGCGGGTGAGTTGAACGTGCGCGTCGAGCCGGGCGATCATCCGCTGCTCGCCGGCGTGGACCGGCCGATCGTCTACGGCACCGGTGGCGATGAGCTTTCGGCCGCGACGATCAAGCATCACGCGGCGCTGAAGGACTATCCCGAGAGCTTCAGCATCACGCCGCGCTTCTTCGTGCGCGACGGCGGGACGATCCTGGGCCGCGTTGACTATGGCGAGCAGCGCCGCGGCGGGCTGGCGGTGGCGGATCGCGGCGATTGGGTGAGCGTGCTAAGCGTCGCGCCGCTGATGCCCGCGCCGCTGCTGCGCAACGCCGCGGCCGCCGCCGGGTGTCACGTCTACACCGATTTTCCCGGGCAGATCTTCCACTGCGACGGCTACCTGGGCATGTACTTTCACGCCGACGGCCCGTGCACGTTCCGCCTGCCCCGGCCGATGCGGGCACGCGACGTGTGGCGCGACGAGCCGGTGCCGACGGATGGCCGCGAGCTGCACGTCGAGGCGAGGGCGAACACGACGGCGCTGTTTGAGCTCTCGCCGGTCTCGGGCGGGTAGAGCGCCCTGCACGGATTCACGCCGGGACGGGTGGCACACAACGCCGTGAACTCTGGTTGTGTTGTAGGGTGGGTAGAGCGAAGCGATGGCTGCGGTCTACCCACCCTACATCAGCGCCACCACGCGTAAAGCTCACGGCGTTGGGTGCCACGGCTTGACCGCCCGATGACCGAGAAGCTCTCACACGCCTGCCGTCACGGGCAACGCCGCCTTCAATGCCGCGAGCACGAGGGCCACGTTCCGCTTTGTCGCGGCATGGCCCATCAACCCGATCCGGATCGCCTTGCCCTTGAACGCCCCCAACCCCGGCCCCACCTCGATCCCGTAGTCGTCCAACAACGTCCTGCGCAAGGCCGCCTCGTCCACCGCCTCCGGCACCGCGACGCAGTTGAGCATCGGCAGCGTGTGCCCGGCCTGGCTCAGGTAGCGCAGGCCCATCTCCTCGAGGCCTTGGCGCAGCAGCGCGTGCATCTGGCGATGCCGGGCAAACCGCGCCTCCAGCCCCTCCTCGAGAACGACCCGCAACGCCTCGTGGAGCGCGAAAAGCATGTTGACCGGCGCGGTGTGGTGGTAGGTGCGCTCCTCGCCCCAGTAGTCGCGCACCATCGTCAGGTCCAGGTACCAGCTCGGCACCTTGCCCTTGCGGGCCTCCAGCTTCGCGACCGCCCGGGGCGAGAGCGTCACCGGGCTCAATCCCGGCGGACAGGACAGGCACTTCTGCGTGGCGCTGTAGGCCGCGTCCACGCCCCATGCATCGATCTTCACGGGCAGCCCGCCCAGGCTCGTCACGCAGTCCAGCAGCAGCAGCCCGCCGACTTCGTGCACCGCCTTGGCGATGCCTTCGACCGGTTGATGCGCCCCGGTCGAGGTCTCGGCGTGCACCAGGGCCACCAGCGCCGGCTCGAGCCGCTTGACCGCATCAATGACCTCGCCCGGCTCGAAGGCCTGGCCCCAGGCCGTCTCCAGCGCGTGCACCTCGCCGCCGCAACGCTCGGCCAGATCCTTCATCCGCCCGCCGAAGACCCCGTTGACGCCGACCAGCACGCGATCGCCCGGCTCGACGAGGTTGACGAACAACGTCTCCATGCCCGCCGAGCCGGTGCCCGACATCGCCAGCGTCATCTCGTGGCTCGTCTGCCAGAGCTGCCGCATCATGGCCCGGCTCTGGTCCATCAACGCCAGAAACACCGGGTCCAGGTGACCGATGGTCGGCCGGCTCATGGCTTGGAGCACGCGTGGCGGCACGTCGGAAGGCCCGGGGCCGAGCAGGATGCGCTGCGGAATGTCAGGGACAGGTGGAGCGGTCATGGCAGGATCTCGTCTGCAACCGGAGGCTCAATGTACCAGCGCCGTCGGCGCCAGGACCTGGGCGGTTCGCGCGGGGATGTAGAGCTCGATCGACTGCGCCCGGCCGTACATCGGTACGTCCTGGCGGGGGTAGGTCATGTCCGCGGCCACGCGCTGCTGGCCGCCGAAGCGCTCGTGGTCGGCGTCGAGGATGAGGCGGTAGTCGGTCGGATCGGGCACGGGAATGCGCTGGCCGGGCAGCGACAGGCCGGGGTGGAAGTTGAACACGAACACCAGCGGCCCGCGGCGGAAGACCAGCAGCTTGTCCTGCTCGTGCACCGCCAGTTGCTCGATCAGCGGGTCCTCGAGCACGTGGAAGCGCTCATCGACGGCGAGCATGGCCTTGTCGAACGCGGCCAGGTCGCGGTAGCGCAGCTCGGGATTGTCCACGAGCGACCACTGCCGGCGGGCGTGCTGAAAGGAGAAGCCGTTGCCCTCGCGGGGGAAGTCGACCCATTCCGGGTGGCCGAACTCGTTGCCGATGAAGTTGAGGTAGGCTTCGCCCGCGAGGCTGAAGGTCACCAGGCGGATGAGCTTGTGCAGGGCGACGCCGCGGTCGATGACCACGCTCCGGCTGTCGCGGTTCATGTGCCAGTACATCTCCTGGTCCATGAGCCAGAAGGCGAGGGTCTTGTCGCCGACAAGGGCCTGGTCGTGGCTTTCGCAGTAGCCGACGTGCTTCTCGCCGAAGCGCCGATTGAGCAGGGTGTGGTAGATCTCGTTCATGTTCCACTGCTCGTCGGGCTTTTCCTTGAGCAGCTTGATCCAGTAGTCGGGCACGCCCATGGCCAGGCGGTAGTCGAAGCCCAGGCCCCCGGCGTCGACCGGCGCCGCCAGGCCGACCATCCCCGAGACGTCCTCGGCGATGGTGAGGGTGTCGGGGTCGACGGCGTGGGCGAGGCTGTTGGCGAGCTGGAGGTAGGCCACGGCGTCGCGGTCGACGTTGTCGTCGAAGTAGTCGTCGTAGCAGGTGAACGGCTTGCCCAGGCCGTGGTCCAGGTACATCATCGAGGTGATGCCGTCGAAGCGAAAGCCGTCGAAGCCGATGTCTTCGATCCAGTAGCGGACGTTGGACAGGAGGAAGCGGAGGACTTCGTGCTTGGAGTAGTCGAACAGCAGCGAGTCCCAGGCCGGGTGCTCGCCGCGGGGCCCGTCGTGGAAGTAGTGGTAGGGCGTGCCGTCGAAGTGGTTGAGCCCCTCGTCCACGTTCTTGACGCTGTGGCTGTGGATGAGGTCCATGAGCACGACGACGCCCAGGCCGTGGGCCTCGTCGATAAGCCGGCGCAGCTCGTCGGGGGTGCCGAAGCGGCTGGAGACGGCGAAGAAGTTGGAGACGTGGTAGCCGAAGGACCCGTAGTAGGGGTGCTCGGCGATGGCCATGAGCTGGATGGCGTTGTAGCCGGCGTCGGCGATGCGGGGCAGGACGTGCCGGCGGAACTCGTCGAAGGTGCCGACGCGGGGCTCCTCGAGGGCCATGCCGACGTGGGCCTCGTAGATGCGCAGGCCGGCGTGGAGCGTGGGACGCGGATGCTTGAGGGGGTAGGGCTGGGGCGGCTGCCAGAGCTGGCCGGCGTAGGCGTGCGTGGACTCATCCTGGACGACGCGTTTGATGTAGGCGGGGATGCGGTCGCGCGCCTGGCCGTGGGCGTCGACGACGTGGACCTTGACGCGGGTCAGGTGGTCCAGTCCCTGGCCGTCGGGGATGAAGATGTGCCAGGTGCCGAAGGGGTCGGGCGTCAGCGGGTGGGCGGCGCGGTCCCACTGGTTGAAGTCGCCGACGAGGCTGAGGCTCTTGGCGCTCGGCGCCCACTCGCGGTACCAGAGGCCGGGCTTGCCCTCGTGCTCGCCGCGGTTGAAGCCGAAGTACTGGTGCCCGAGGCTGATGGGCCCGAGCAGGTCGCCGCCGTCGGTGATGCGGGCGAGGGTGTGGCGATAATGGTCGTGGCGGTGTCGCAGGGCGTCGGCGTGGGGCTCGAGCCAGGGGTCGGCGTCGATCAGGGCGGTACCGTCGGTGCGGGCGTGGGGCATGGGCGCGGCTTCGAAGCAGGGGTGAGCGCAGGCGAGTGATTTGAACGGGTGTCGGGGGCCGGGCGCGATTGTAGCCGGGCCAGCGGTTGGGCGAGAAGATTATCCGGCCCGGCGTGTTGGAGCCGGGGCTTGTGAGGGCGTAAAGTATGCCCCCAATAAGGAGTTGGTCCGACGCAACGGGGGGTGGGGATTCCCGGAAAAATCAAGGGAGTTTGCTGCCCGTTTATGGGGATTCTGCTGTGATAAGCGTAAGAACCACGGGGCGGCCCAAGCCGCGAAGGAGCGAATGATGGCCCAGAGCGTTGCCCGGCAGATGGTTCAAACCCCCCAGGCCCCTGCCAACCGGCACGTGCGGCAGTGGATCGAAGAGGCCGTCGAGAACTGCCAGCCCGACGCGGTGGTCTGGTGCGACGGCACCTTTGAGGAGCGCCAGCGCCTCTTCGAGCAGGGCGTCGAGGATGGGGTCTTCATCCGGCTGAACCAGGAAAAGCTGCCCGGCTGCTACCTGCACCGCTCCGACCCCAACGACGTGGCGCGGACCGAGCACCTGACCTTCATCTGCGGGCCCAGCCCCGACATCGCCGGGCCGACCAACAACTGGATGCCCGACAAGCAGGCCTACGCCAAGCTCAACGACCTCTTCGCCGGCTGCATGAAGGGCCGGACCATGTACGTCCTGCCCTTTGTCATGGGGCCCGCCGGCTCGCCGCTGGCGAAGGTGGGCATCCAGCTCACGGACTCGCTCTACGTGGCGGCGTCCATGTCCATCATGACGCGCATGGGGGAGGTGGCCTGGCAGCAGCTCGGCGACAGCGACGAGTTCACCCGCTGCCTGCACAGCCTCGGCGAGCTCGACCCGGAGCGCCGCTACATCTGCCACTTCCCGCTGGACAACACCATCTGGAGCTACGGCTCAGGCTACGGCGGCAACGCCCTGCTGGGCAAGAAGTGCCTGTCGCTCCGCCTGGCCAGCTTCATCGGACGCCAGGAGCGCTGGATGGCCGAGCACATGCTCATCCTCGGCGCCGAGGGGCCTGACGGGAAGAAGACCTACGTCGCCGGCGCCTTCCCCAGCGCGTGCGGCAAGACCAACTTCGCCATGCTCGTGCCGCCCGAGAAGTACCAGAAGGACGGCTGGAAGATCACCACCGTCGGCGACGACATCGCCTGGATGTGGGTCGACGAGGAATCGGGTCGGCTGCGGGCGATCAACCCCGAGACGGGCTACTTCGGCGTCGCGCCGGGGACCAACGAAAAAACCAACCCCAACGCCATGGCGACGATCCAGAAGAACACCATCTACACCAACGTCGCCCTGCTGCCCGACGGCGATGTGTGGTGGGAGGACAAGACCAAGGAGCCGCCGGCCGAGTGCATCGACTGGCGTGGCAACCCCTGGACGCCCGAGAAGGACACGCCGGCCGCCCATCCCAACAGCCGCTTCACCGCGCCGATGGAGAACAACCCCGTGCTCGACGAGGCGGTGAACGACCCGGCGGGCGTGGAGGTCTCGGCGCTGCTGTTCGGCGGGCGGCGCAGCACCGCGATCCCGCTGGTCTACCAGGCGTTCAACTGGATGCACGGCGTGTACGTCGCCGCGACGCTGGGCTCGGAGACCACCGCCGCGGCCTCGGGGCAGCAGATCGGCGTCGTCCGACGCGACCCCATGGCCATGCTCCCGTTCACCGGCTACCACATCTGCGACTACATCCGGCACTGGTTCCGGATGCGCAAGCAGATGAAGGACTGCCCGCGCGTCTTCGCCGTCAACTGGTTCCGCAAGGATGAAAACGGCAAGTTCATCTGGCCGGGCTTCGGCGAGAACATGCGCGTGCTCAAGTGGATCATCGACCGATGCCAGGGCAAGGCCTACGCGGTCGAAGCGCACCTGGGCTGGATGCCGCGGGCCAAGGACATGGACCTCGAAGGCCTCGAGGGCTTCGGTGAGGCGGAGTTTGAGAAGCTCCAGGCCATCGACCCCGAGGAGTTCAAGCGCGAGCTGGTGTCGCAGGAGGAGTTGTTCCTGAAGCTCGCCGGCGACCTGCCCAAGGAGATCATCTTCCAGCGCGAGCTGCTGGTCAGCCGGCTGTGAGCGCGGATCGGGTGTCGGCCGAGGTGGAGCGCCTTGAACGGACCGTGGTGGGGTGGCTGTGCGGGGGTGCCACTGAACCGGCGTCCGACACTGACAAGGCTGAGGACAGCCTTGTCAGTGCGCGACGCGCTGCGGCATTGATGTAGGGTGGGTAGAGCGAAGCGATGGTTCGGTCATGATCAGCGCAGGGCGCTGGCGTCGAGACGGTTCATCAGGACGTCGAGGCGCTGCCGCTGGGTGCGGGCCCGGCGCTCGGCGCCGGGACGCTGGTCCAGTTCGTCGATGCGCTCGACCAGCAACTGCTCGATGCGGTGGGCCTCGGCGAAGAGATCGTCCTGCTGCTCGTTGAAGCGGTCCAGGGCCTCGGCGAAAGGCTGAGCCGGCGCTTGCGAGCCGGCGAAGATGGCGGTGATGCGGCCGAGCCGGCCGACGGCCGCGGACTCCTCGACGATCATGCGGAGCTGCTCGGTGTAGGCGTCGGTAAGCTCCCACAGCACGCTGGTGCCGGTGTCCGCGTCCACCGCGTGGCGCTCGGCGTTCTCGAACTGCTCGATCGCGGCGGCCAGGTGCTGCTCGCGCGCGGCGGTAAGCGGCAGCACCACCGCCTGCTCGTGCACCGACAGCACGTCCTGGAACGCCTCGACCAGCGCCTCGTTGGCCTCGGCCAGGGCGGCGCGAGCCTCCTCACGCGACTCGGCCCGGCTCTGGTCGCCGGCGCGGACCCGCTGGATCTGCTCCTGCAACTGCTCGATCAGCGCCTCGAGGTGGCCCTGACGCGCGGTGGCCAGGGCGGCCTCGGCTTCGGCGACGTCCAGCCGGGCGTCGATCTTCTCCGCCTCGGCGGCGTGGCCGTGGGCCGCGAGCTCCTGTTCGTCGGCCTCGGTCTCGAGCTCGTAGCGGTCGTCGCCGTCGGCGACAAAGGCGCGGTCGCGGATGCGGCGGGCCTCGGCGTAGGCCTCGTCCGCCTGCTCACGCCAGCGGTCCCGCTCGGCCGTCAACGCCTCGACGCTCTGGCGATGCTCAGCTTCCTCGGCCTCGAGCCGCGCGAGCTCCTGGCGCAGCTCGCGCAGCTCCTCGTTGAGCTGCTCGATGACCAGCTCCGACGTGCCCTCGAGGCGCTGGGCCCGGGCGGCGGCGCGGTCCGCCGCGGCGAGGTAGCCCAGCAGCACGCTTGTGCGCGTGCCCAGCTCGGCGGCCTCGTGCCGGGCCTGGCGGGCCTGGGCCCGGCCCCGGCTGGCGTGGATGTCCCCCAGCAGGCGGTGGGCCACCACCTGCTCCCGACGCGAGCCGTCACTCGCGACCCTGCGCAGGTCCGGCTCGACGTCCTCGTAGACGCTCAGGCGATAGGCGTGGTAGGTCAGCTCGGCGGATTCGGCGGGCACGTAGCCGCGCTCCGCGGCCTCGAGGGTGTCGAGGCTTTCCATGAGTGTGCGCGTGGTCGTGGCGACCCGCTCCTCGCAACCGAGGCTGAAGGTGGCCAGACCCAGACAGCAGGCGGTCAGCAGGCTCGTGTATCGCACGCACAACCCTTTCACTGCGGGGGAGCAACGGCCGTGGAGGATACCGCAAACGGCGGGGCTGGACAATCACGCCCGTCCTGAGCGCGTCGGCGAGCGAAGGTCGGGATGGGCGACGCGGGGCCCATACGTGCGCACACGGTCGCAGGCGATGATCCCGACCTTCGCCTGGCTCAGGACGGGCGTTGACCGGGCGTGGCGGAGGCGTGGCGGGGGGCTCAGGCCTCTTCCTGCTCGCCCTCGACCTGCTCGCCCTCGAAGAGCTCCTGGGCCAGCGTGATGAGGCGCTCGAGCCGGACGGGCTTGAGGATGTAGCCGTCGACCCCCAGGGCCTCGGCGTACTGCTGGTGGCGCCGGCCCTCGTTGGCGGTGACCATGACGACGCATGGCGGGCTCTCCAGCCGCTTGATCTTCTCCAGCACCAGGAACCCGCTGCGCTTGGGGAGCATCATGTCCAGGACCACGAGCTCCGGCGGGTCCGCCTCGCAGATGCGCACCGCCGAGTTGCCGTCGCCGCACGTCTGCGTCAGCGCCCCCTCGGCCTGCAACGCCTGGTCAATCGCGGCGCGCACCTCGGAATCGTCATCGACGATAAGGATCTTTCGTCCTTCCAACCGCAGCTCTTCGCCCTGGTCGATTCCTGACATGGCAATAGGCCCTCGCTCAGACGACAAAAACAACCATCAACGCGGCCGCCGAGTGAACCGCACCGTTGTGGCCCCGACGTTCGAGCCGGTCAAGCAGGGCAGATTATAGGCCGGACGGCCGGGCGTGTGGACGGGGGCGGGGGGCAGCCTGCCCGCTATCGCTTCACGGCCACGATGTAGGCGATCCAGGCGGGGTCGTTGGTGCCGCGGGTGACCTTGCGCCACTTGCCGTCGCCCTCGCCGTCGGCGTCGGTGCCTTCCCAGTAGACGTGGGTCTCGTCGAAGCCGGCCTCGTCGAGCAGCTCGCGGACCTCGGGGATGGTCCAGAAGCGCCAGTTGTAGGTGAAGGCGCGGTCGAGCTTCGAGCCGTCGGGGAAGTGGAAGTGGATGTGCCACGTGCCGGTGCAGGTGACGGGGTCGAAGCGCGCCTGCTCCCAGAGGTACTTGTAGCCGGGGTACTTGCGTTCGTCGACGTGCTCGTCTTCGAGACATTCGGGCCCGCCCATCATGTCCAGCACCATCACCGAGCCCTTGGCGCAGTTGCGATAGGCGGCCTTGAAGTAGGCGAGCAGCTCCGGGCGGCTGTGGAAGCACCAGAAGGAGAAGTTCTGGGCGGACAGGACGTCGGCCTTAGGCCCGGCGTCGACCTTGCGCACGTCCTGCTGCCGCAGCTCGACGCGCTGCTGGGCGGCTTCGGGGATCCTGGAGAGGTTGTGCCTGCGGCCCCAGTCCAGGGGCTCCGGGTCGTTGTCGATGCCGATCGCGACCCGGCCGCGCTTCTTAGCCCACTCGCAGCAGATGGCGAAGGTCCCGCAGAAATCCTCCCGCAGGACCCGGGGGGCGCGGTTGAACACGGCCCGGTAGACCCGATCGAAGAAGGCGACCTCGTGGTCGGCCTCCTGGACGGTCTGCTGGTAGAGGTGGTACTTGTCGGCGGCGGCGGCGCGGCCGTTGCCGGCGGACTTGCGACGCTGGGTGGTCGGCCTGGGCATGGGGGGCACTTTAGCAATGCAGAATGCGGAATGCAGAATGCGGAATGCGGAAGCGGGGCGCGGAATACGGCATGCCGAGGGCTGCCGGATGCGGCCTACCATGTGCGGGCATGCGGATCATTGCCGGTGAGCATCGTGGGCGGCGGATTCTCGGGCCGCGCGACGCGAGGACGACGCGGCCGATCACCGACCGGGTCAAGACGAGCCTGTTCGATCGGCTGGACCATCGCGGGCTGATCGCGGACGCGGCGGTGCTGGACCTCTACTGCGGCACGGGCTCGCTCGGGCTCGAGGCGCTGTCGCGCCGGGCGCGGCATGCCACGTTCGTCGATCGCGACCGTGAGGCGATCGAGCGGCTGAGGCGCAACCTCGCCGCGCTGGGGATGGGCGAGCGGGCGACGGTGCGGCGGGCGGATGCGACCAGGCCGGGCTGGCTCGACGAGGCGCTGCGCGAGTCGCCGGCCGTGCCCGCGACCGTTGCGTTCGTCGACCCGCCCTATGCGCTGCTGGAGCGCGCCGATGGTTGGCAGAAGCTGCGGCCGATGCTCGAGGCGCTGGCGGCGGTGATGGTGACGGATGGGGTGATGGTGCTGCGCACCGCCAGGCGGGTGGAACTGGGGGAACTGGCGGGCTGGGAAGGGCCGGGCTCGCAGGTGCATGGGAGCATGGCGTTGCATTTCTATGAGGCGCGGGGCAAGGGAATTGTGTGAGATGTCCTTTGGGGTTGGGCCCGACAAGCCGTGGCATCGGCATTGACGTGGTTCTCGGACTCATCCGCGCGGCACGGGTTGGCCGTTGCCCGCGTGGCCGATGTTGCCGGTTTTCAACGTCGCGTGTGGATGTGCCGATAAGCCAGTGGGAGCGTTGCCGCGGAGCAACGTCACGTGCCGGAGCGGGCTTATCGGACATGCTTGAGCAGGCGCGGATACTCATTGTCGACGACGACCCGATCGTCGCCGAGTCGCTGGCGGACTTTCTCGCCGAAGCCGGCTACGCCACCGCCACGGCTCACGACGCCGCCGAGGCCTTGGCGATGCTCGAAACCGGCGGCGGCGCGGGTGGCGGGGGCGGGGGGTATGGCATCATCGTGCTGGATCTGAACATGCCCCGCAGCGACGGGATGCAGACGCTGCGCACACTGCGCAAGCGCTACCCCTCGCTCGTGCCCATCGCCATCACCGACTTTGGCAAGATCGAGTCGGCGGTCGAGGCCATCCGCCTCGGCGCTGCCGACTACCTGACCAAGCCCATCGTCCACGACGAGCTGCGCCTGGCGGTCGGCCGGGCGCTGAACCAGCACGTGCTGGTCGCGGAGAATCAGTCGCTGCGCAGCCAGCTCTCGGAGCGGTTCGGCTTGGCGAACCTCGTCGGCGCCGACCATCGCATGCAGCGCGTCTACGACCTGGTCGAGGCGGTGGCGCCGACGCGCACCACCGTGCTGATCACCGGCGACTCGGGCACGGGCAAGACGATGGTGGCGCGGGCGATCCACACGCTCAGCCCGCGCGGCCCCGGCCCCGGCGCCGGTGAGCCGGGCCACGACGGCCTGGCGCCGGCGCAGCGCCGCA
>SLDI01000222.1:0-3433 GCA_007125385.1 Phycisphaeraceae bacterium
GCCTGATCGTGCTGTGGATCCGGGTGTTTCGCCGAGCCGGTTCGGCCCTGCCGCATTGCCGTGCCTGTGGCTATCCCGCAAGAGGCGTGAGCACCTTTCAATGCCCTGAGTGTGGCAGCGACCTGCGCGAGGTGGGCATCGCCACCGCGGCCGACAAGGCGCTGGGCCTCGGAGCCTTCCTTCTTGCATGGACGCTGTCGCTGATCCTCCCCGCATTCTGGTTGACCGATGTGGTCCTCTTGGAGTTGGCACCGCGTCGACAACACGTCGAGGCTCGACTGGATCTGCTCCCGCAGACCGGCGCTCGCTACACCGCCACCATCGACGCCCGGGTCACACACACCGTCCGAGGCCACGGCGGTAACTTCTCAACCCACAGCGGCCCGCCAAATCCCAGTGGCCGGCCCGCCCCCATCGTCGTGACGATGGATCGTTGGCCGCCCGGCGTCGCGCCGGATGTGCTGGAAGTCGAGCTCATGTACGGCGGGGGCACGGTCACACTGACGCACAACCCGGCCACTGACGTCACAAGGATGTCCGGGGTCCGTGGCCAGACCCCCGGGGCCGCACCGTTATCTGCCGAACGGATCCGATCGCTGTTCGAGCACACGGGGCTTGACACGAATGACCCGGAACGGCGCGTCGAGGCCGAGGCGCTGCATGACATCCTCAACGCCGTGGCTGCTGGATCACCGCGGTTCACGACGGATCGTTATGCGGTGGGGCGACACATCACCGGGCGCGCGACGCAGGACGCCGCATCGGGTTGGGGCATGGGGTTATTCTGGCTCGTCGTCTACGGGGCCGGCATCGTGATCTTCGTGCGACGGCGCCGGAGGCTCACAACCCCCATGGCGCATCGGTAAGGAGTCGTCCGCTACTGCCCCATCGCCGCCAGATAGCGTCGCACCGCCTCCGCGAGGCCGTGGTGGAGCAGGGCGTCGGCGGTCAGCGCGTGGCCGATCGACACCTCCAGGATCCCGCCGATGGACACGAACCGCCCCAGGTTCTCCAGGTTCAGGTCGTGCCCGCCGTTGACGCCCAGGCCGAGTTCCTGAGCGCGTCGGGCGGCGGCGGCGTACTGCTCGTGCACGCGGTCGGCCTCCGGGGAGCCGGCCGCGATCGCCCTGGCGTACCCCTCCGTGTAAAGCTCGATGCGGTCCGCCCCGGTGGCGGGCGCCAGCTCGATCTGCTCGATCACGGGATCCATGAACAGGCTCACCCGGCAGCCCAGGGCCTTGAGGTGCTCGACCACGGGCTTGACGCGCCCCGCGTCGCGCTTCAGATCCCACCCGTGGTCTGACGTCTTTTGAGCCGGGTCGTCCGGCACGAGCGTGCACTGGTCAGGCTTCGCCTCGCCCGCGATGGCCAGGTAGTCGCCGAGGAACGGGTTGCCTTCGATGTTGTATTCCACCTCCCCCGCCACGCCCCCCGCCGCCTCGCGCACGAGCTCAGCCAGCGGCAGCACGTCGCTTCGCCGCACGTGCCGCTCATCCGGCCGGGGGTGCACGGTGATGCCGTGAGCACCGGCGTCCAGCGCAATGCGCGCCGCCTCAAGCGGGCTCGGCACCTCCCCCTCACGCGAGTTGCGCAGCAGAGCGACCTTGTTGACGTTGACGGAGAGCCTGGTGGTCATGGGGGTTCAATGTAGCCCCGAAGGCGCGAAGGGCACGAAGGAAGGTGTTTGTCCGCAAAAAGCCCGATCGGCGTGATCGAACCCCCTCTCCACGGGAGGGGCGGCGGAATCGGCCGGTTTGAATCCCTGCGCGCCTTCGTGGCTACGCCCCCTCCCCGATCGTCAGCGTCACCTTCTCCACCGCGGCCGACGGCTGCGGCGCGCCCTCGACGTGCAAGCGCTTCGCCCGGTGCCGCGACCAGTCGGTGACGCGCAGGTCGGGCGAATCCGGCCCGTCGTGGACCCTGATGAAGTTGTACGCGTTGTCGCGCTGCGCCGGCGTGAAGCCCGCCTCGCGGATCAAATGACACAGGAGCGCTTCGTCGAGGCAATACGTCGTGCCCGCGGCCGAGACGACGTTCTCCTCCATCATCACGCTGCCCATGTCCGACGCCCCGAAAAACAGCCCGATCTGCCCGATCTTCGGCCCCATCGTCACCCACGACGCGCCGATCGAGTGGATGTTGTCCAGCATCAGCCGGCTGATCGCCTGCATGCGCAGGTACTCGCTCGCCCCGGCGAGGCGCACGGTCTTGCCCGCAGCGGGCACCGCCTGCTCGCACGCGGCCTTGCTCGCGCCATCCACGGCGCCGCCATACACGTGCTCCGCGAGCACATCGCCCGCAAAAGGCTCCCCCTTCTCCGGGTCATACACCGGCAGCCGCCCCAGCGGTGTGTTCTCGCGCTGGAACGGCCAGGAGATGAACGAGACGTAGCGACCGGGCAGGCCGCGGTTGATCGCGTCGTCCTGGGCGTCGCGGATGAGGCGCATGTGCTCGATGCGGTCGGCGATCCCCTCGATGTGGCCAAACATCATCGTCGCGCTGGTGTTCAGCCCCAGCTCGTGGCAGAGGCGCATGACGGTCAGCCAATGCTCGGCGCTGGCCTTGCCCTGGCCGGTGCGTCGGCGGACGTGCTCGGGGAAGATCTCGCCCCCGCCGCCCGGCAGCGAGTCCAGCCCCGCGTCGATCAGCCGCTGCAAGATCACCCGGCATTTGGCCTGCCAGACGTCCGGCGCAAGCTGCTGGCTGCGCCGCGGCGGCGTGGTCGGAAAACCCTCGATCTCCGCCACCGCCACGAGCTCGGTGATCTCCGGCGGCGAGAAGGCGTGAACCCACACCTGCGGAAACTCACGCTTGATCCCCCGCAGCAGATCCTCGTAGAACGCCAGCGGCAGCTCCGGGTTCATCCCGCCCTGCATGAGGATCTGCGTCCCGCCGATGGCGACAAGCTCGCGGATCTTGCCGTGCAGTTGCTCGGTCTCGAGCACGTACGCGTCGTCTTCATGCCCCCGCCGCTTGAACGCGCAGAAGGTACAACGCGCCGTGCAGACGTTGGTGTAGTTGATGTTGCGGTCGATGACGTAGCTGCGCACCTGCTCGCCATGGATGCGGTTGGCCACGCCCGAGGCCCATCGCCCCAGCTCATGCAGCGACGCCTCGCGGTACAGCCGCATGGCATCCGCCGCCGACAGCCGCCGCTCGCCGGCGACCACGGCGTCCATGTCGAGCTCACGGCCAAGGTCCGTCATCTCGCTCCTGATCATCCGGGCATTGTAACAGGGGGCCGATGGGGTTCCGGGATCGGGGATCCGCAGAGCCCTCTGCCGAACCCCGATCCCCGAACCCGCGTTGTCACGTCCCGCGCCGCACCAGGAAGTGGGCGAGGTAGGCTCCGAAGGCGATGAACAGCAGGGCGGCGAAGTCCCACACCAGCCGCCTCATGCTGTCCAGGAGCGTCGGCTGCACGGGCTGGCCC
>SLDI01000750.1:0-3431 GCA_007125385.1 Phycisphaeraceae bacterium
ACACTGACAAGGCCGCGGACGGCCTTGTCAGTGGCACCCAACGCCGTGAACTTCCCTCGTAGGGTGGGTAGAGCGAAGCGAAACCCACCACGAAAGTCGTGGGTCGTCGGCCGAGCTGGTGGGTTTCGCTTCGCTCTACCCACCCTACATCCGCGCCAGAGCCGTAGAGTTCAAGGCGTTGGGTGCCACGGCTTGTCCCGAAGGGCAAGCCGTGCGTTTGTCGGGGATCGCACGGCCTGCCGCTTCGCGGTCAAGCCATGCCACCCTCGGCGAGCCCACCCTGGTCAAGCCAACCACTCGAACGTCAAGACATGAGGCGACAGCGCGGCAGATTGGCGTCGCGCAGGTTGATCAGCTCGACGCGCTCGATGCCGGCCGCGGCGTCGGCGAAGCAGGGGTCGACCACGCCCAGCCGCGCCGCTTCGCTCGCCCGCAGCGACTCCCCGTCGCCGCCCGGCAGCGTTGACTTGAGCAGCACCAACCGCCGCGCCCCCAGCCGCCGCGCCACGTGCGCGGCGATCGAGTCGCTGGTGAACTGCCAGCGATGCGGCACGGGTGCCCCGTCGCGGTGGTCGGCCTCGAGCCAGCGAACGGGCTCGATCACCGCCAGCTCGCCGTCGGCGCATGCGGCGCGGCAGGCGGCGCGGTCGCTGACGAGGCGCGCCGCCACCCCCGCCGTGCGCAGCGCCGCGGCCAGGACGCGGGCGTGCAGGGCCATGGCGTGGATGCACAACCAGTGGGCCTCGCACTCGTCGAGGTTGACCTGTTGATCGACGGCGCGGACGGTGTCGGCGGCGCCCCCGCCGCCGGTGACGATCGCCGCCGGGCGAGGCAGGTGCGTGGCCAGTCGCTCGACGAGGCAGGGCATGTCCAGCAGGCTGCCGCCGATCTTGACCACGCACGGCACGTCCACGTCAGCCGGCCTCTTGCTCGCGGCGGGCGAGCTCCCACGCCTCGACGCCGCCGGGGAACTGGGCGACGCGGCGATATCCGAGGCGCATCAGCTTCTTGGTCCCCGCCCACGCCAGGCGCGACGGCGGCTCGGGGCCGTACACGATGATCGCCCGCGCCGCGGCCAGTCGCTGGTCGTCGGCGGCCATCTCCGGCAGAGGCAGATGAATCGCCCCGGGCAGGTGGCCGGCCTCGTACTGCCGCCGGCTGCGCACGTCCACGACGACGACGTCGTCGCGGTCGATCAGCTCGGCGACGTGCTCGGCGGTGACCATCGCCACGTCGCGGTCGCTGACGTGCTTGCCGGGGTTGCACGCGCCGGCCAGGAGCATCAGCAGGGGCAGCATCAGCAGAGGCAGTCGGGTGGGCATGGTGCGGGCTCGCTCGGGCGGGGGGTCGGCGCGTCAGTGGCAGCCACCATTGTTCACGCCGTGGCCGGCGTTGCAAGGCCCAGGTCTTCATAGACGGCCGCGAGGATCTGCCGCATGCGCCGCTGGTGGGCCGGCTCACCGGGCATGCCGTTGCAGACGATGGCCACGACCAGGCCGTGCGCCGGGTCGGCGAAAGCGATCGAGGACTGGTTGCCCCCGTGGCCGAATGCGGCGTCCGAGGCGTGGGGCCCGAAGCCGTAGGGCACGTCCTGGCCGTGGTGGCTGGAGTTGACCATGAAGCCCAGGCCCCAGTCCATGCGGTGGTTGAAGGTGTGGTCGTGCATGCTCACGCGCTGCCGCGTGGTCATCATGCGCACGGTCTCGGGGGCCAGCAGCCCGCCGCCGCCGGCGAGCATGGCCTCGTAGAAGCGTGCCAGCTCGCGCACCGGCCCCAGGGCGTTGCCGCCGGGCCGCGGCTGGGCGAGCCACTCGCGCCGCTCGTAGCCGGCGGGCGCGGGCGGGCTCTGCCGCGTGTCCATCATCACCATCAGCCGATCGGCCGAGGCCTCGTGCTGCTCGTCGCTCATGCCCAGCGACGACGCGCCCATGCCCACCGGCTCAAAGACGCGCCGGCGCAGGTAGGCCGGCAGGGGCTCGTCGGCCGCCCGTTGCACCAGCTCGCCAAGGATGTACCAGCTCGTCTGGACGTGGTAGCCGGCCTTTTCGCCCGGCTCCCAGCCGCGCTCGATCGGCGCCTCGCAGATCCGGGCGATGATCGTGTCCCAGTCGTCGCGGGGCGTGCGGAAGTCGGCCACGCGCACGCCGGCGGTGTGCGTGAGCAGATGACGCAGCGTGATCCGTCCCTTGCCGCGCTGGCCAAAGTCGGGGATGTACCGCGCGACCGCGGCGTCGAGGTCGAGCCGGCCGGCCTCGACCTGCTGCATCGCCGCCACCGCGGTCAGCGGCTTGCCACCGCTGAGCCACAGCGCCAGCGTCTCGTCGGCCATGGCCGTGCCCGGCGCCGCCTCGCCGAGCAGGATGTCCGCGCCCGCGCCGCCGGCGTAGCCGACGTACCCCTGCACCCCGATGTGCAGGCCGTCCTCCATGCCATCGGCGAGAAGGTCGATGGTCCGGGCAAGCTCAATGGTCGCGGAGCTGGACATACGCCAATGGTATCGCCATCAAGGTACGAAGGGGACGAGGCCCCTGCGTGATTGGCCTTTGAATAGTTGGTTTCACCACGGGGGTGGAGTTACTCAGGGTGCCACGGCTTGACCGCGAAGCGGCAAGCCGTGCGATCCTCCACAAACGCACGGCTTGCCCTTCGGGACAAGCCGTGGCACCCCAGGGCTGGGGGTGAAGTCGACCATTCCAAGGTCAATAGATGCCGGCGAACCTCGAATCCCCGGATCCCAAATTCGAAATCCGAAATCCGAAATGCGATCACGCCGCCTCGCTGGCCGGCTGGACCTGCCCCCCGCGGCCGGGCGACCAGTGCCGGGCCTGCCTCGCCTCGAGGCGCTGCGTGGCCCGGGCCTTACCGCGCAGCAGGCAGGCGTGCTGATAGCGGCGCAGGAACCGGCGGAACGCCGCGTCCTCGAGTCGGGGCTCGCCCCGCAGCCAGGCGCGGAGGTAGCCCCAGCCGGTCGCCAGCGCCCCGAGCAAGCGTGGCGGCTGCGGCACCCGGTACAGCACGCTCGCCGCCATGTACCACGGGCTCGTGCCCATGTAATACTGACCCTGGCCGTGACGCATCCGCCCCTGCCAGACGCTGCACTGGCTGGTGCCCATCGGCCGCAGGTGCACGAATCGGAGCCCCGGCTCGTCGAAGCTCGCCGCCTGCCAGCCCAGCATCCGGGCGCGGTGGCAGTCGATGCCGTCCCACATCACCTGCCGCACGAACCCGCCGATCTGCTCGAAGCAGGCCCGCCGATAGAGCTTGGTCATCCCCGCGCTCATCTCACCGCCCAGCCGTTCGCTGACCAGCCGGCCGGTGCGCGGGTGACGGTAGTACGACACGCCGGAGCAGGTGCCCAGCCGCGGGTTGGCCTCCATGTGCTCGATCAGGCGCTGGAAGTAGCCGGCCGGCAGCTCCAGGTCCAGGTCGAG
>SLDI01000736.1:0-12579 GCA_007125385.1 Phycisphaeraceae bacterium
AGCAATGCATCGGCCAGTCGCCCGGCCTTCAGCGCCGTCCGCACCGGGGCCGTCGCCTCCCCCAGGCAGATCCGCTCGTCGCTCACATGTGGATGCGTCACCCCCTCCGAGCCCGCGGCCGGGTGCGGCTCCAGGGCGATCGCGATCAGCGCCGCCTGCGGATCACTCCGGCTCAGCGCCCCCAGTGACAGCTCGATCGCGAACGGCCCGAGGTAAAGCCCTTCCAGCTCGATCGGCTCGGTCTCGACCCGCAGGGTGTCGTTGCGTCGGTCGTACTGCCAGTCGCCGAGCTCGTCGGCCAACTGCTTGAGCTCGTCAACAACCTCCCGCAACTGCGGCACAGTGCGGCCCGGCCGGCGGAGGACGTTGCCCAGCAGCTCGAGCTCGTACTGGACGTTCGACTGTTGGTGCTGGAGCTGCGCCAGGCTCCGCCTGATCGCCCCGGTCCAGCCGCGCATGCGTGCCAGCTCCAGGCGACGGGCCTGGCGCTGAATCACCTCCAGCCGCGGCCGGATCATCTGCAGGTGCTGGCGGATCGCATCATGATCCGCCTCGGCGCCCTGGCGGACATAATCTCGGATCCGCCCCGCCACACCCGCCACGCGCAACGTCTCGCGTGCGCGTTCAGAATTCGACTTTGTCATGTCCATCTCCTTGTCAATAGAAAAGGGGCGCCCACCCGGCCTGAAGCCGCAATGGACGCCTCTTGTGGTTGTGCCAACGTTGTCGCCCCGGTCAGGCGGCGAGCGCTCCCTCAATCTTCACTGGCGTCGCCGTCACGCGATCGCCCTCCTGCAGCGCGTAGTCGCGCGGCACCGGCTGCCGGTTGACCCGGATGAGGAAGTCCTCCGACCGCTGCTCGGGCAGCTGCTGGTGGAAGAGCTGCTCGACCGTCATGCCCGGCTCCACGTCGAGGTAGTCCGCGAAGCCGCCGCCGAGGTTGTTGATCATGAGAATTCGCATGGTGTGGGTCCTTTCAGGAACAGGTGGTTGAAGAAAGAAACGTTGTGAATGGTGAGACACGAATCTTCGACGCCTTAGCGTCGGGTGGATCGCGCGCACCGACCGCGCTGTGGTGCATGGTCAGTCTCCTGTGTCAAGAGGGTGCTCCGGCCCATCCTGCGACGCACAGGTCAGGCATTGAAGCAAGAAGGAAAGGGTCGTTCAGTTCGTGACGGCGAGCGGCTGCAACCCGCACGTGGCATCCAGCAGCCCATGCAGCGCCTGCGTCCGCTGGGGCAACTTCTCCAGGCACCGGCCCTTGAGCGCCTCAGTCACCGCGTTGAAGTACCGCCAGGCCGAGTGGCCATGCTCCGCGTGCTCGGCATGGGCAGGCTCGCGCCACCGCTCCAGGACCGTCGGGATCGTCGTCACCGGCAACACGCTGGCGTCCACGGCCCGGATCGTCAGGTCGTGCACGTCACTGTCCGCCAGCTCCGTGTTGCGATACACCTCGATCCGCCGGTCCTGCTGGTCGCGCAGCTCGCCCAGCCGGCCGAACGCGGTCTCCACCACCCGAGGCAGGTCCCGCTCGATGTGGCGCGTGTGCTTGCGGGCCAGGGTCACCTCGCCCGAGAACGCGAGGTTGTCGCACGCCATGACGCCGCTGCCGACCGCGATCCCCGCCGGAAAGCTCTTGTCGTGGCTGTTGCGAAGGCCCAGCACGAGGTGGTAGTCGCCGTCCGTGCCATGCGCGACCTCGAGCAAGCCGAAGTAGCGGTCGCCGTCACGCGAGAGGGCGTGCGCCTCATTGACGATCTCGAGCCGGTTGCCCTCGAGCGTCCGCTCGACCTCCGCCAGCAGCCGCCCGTGCTCGATCGGCTGCCAGGTGTCCGTCGGTGGCGGCGTGGCCACCTGCGAGATCTCCCGGCGATCCGCCTCGTGGCCGCCGCAGTGCAGCATCAGATTTAACATGTCCGTCTCCTTTCCCAAATGGGCAGTCCAGGCCGCCGTCGGCAACGCACCGATAACCAGGACTTGGCTGCTCAGGGTGAACGCGCACAAGAACACGACGCCTCAGTGGCTGATGCACCGAGGCGCGGTCAACAAGAAAGAGTATGAATGGTGGACAGCTCGCCAGAATCGGCAGCGTCCGATCAGATTGCGGCTACATCGCTGCCTCGGCAACCGCCTGCTGTCGCTCCGCAGCGGCCACCGGCCGTCCGAGCGTGAATTTGCGCCGGCAGTTGCGGCAGACGCGCAGCTTCCGATCACCCAGCGTCTGCGTCCGGCGGAATCCCTTGCAGATCGTCCGGTTCGACTGGCAGTACGGGCAGCGTGCCTTTCGGCCTCGTTGTCTCATTGGGCATCACCTCCAGAATTCAGAGGGCCCGGGACTTTATAAGCCTTCCGGTGCCTTACGCCTGGTAGGTGCCGATGAGCCTCGGGCCCGCGCCACCATCAGCCGGTCGTGGCGTGTGGTCTTCGCTTCCGGGGCCGGGGGCGGGGCCGGTTGGCGGAGTGGGCTGGTCCGTTGTGTACGAACCACCCTCCTGTCGGTCGCTGGCGTTCTGGGCCAGCAGGTACTCGTACGCCTGCTGCAGCACGGTGGTCGCCTTGGGGATCTCGTTCAGGCTGAAGCTGCTCGAGCTCTTCCACTGGCCATCCTTGTCACGGTAGCGCACTTCGAGCACCACCTTCCGGATCGGGATGGTTTGCCCGCCGCGCTCGATCGTGTTCAGGAACACCGAGGCCCGCACGGCCCCTGCCTTGAAGGTCTGTTCTGGTCTGGACATTTTCCGCTTATTCCTCCTATCGATAGGTACGACCTATTCGATACGATCGAATAGACGATGGTCTTTAAGTATTTTTCGGCTCCAACCGCCATCGCAAGGTGCCGCGTCCCGCCCCGGCCGACAGGCCGGCTCAAGCGAGCGGGGAAGCAGGCACCGGGCCATGGATGCGGGAGGAGTCCGACGGAGCAGTGCCGTCGATATGTGTGGAGACAACGGCATGTGTGGCTTGGCAGGCTCTGTGGACACAGAAGGAGAGGGCGGTTCGATCGGTAGCGGCCTGGGAGAACGATGGAACAGCCTGCCAGCTAGGTCAATGCCCTGCGTTGAGTCCGCCGAGAGCGGAAACAGGCGTTTCCGGGCCGGAAACGGCCGATCTCGATTGGCCGTCACGGCCACATCCGAACACGCGGCCCCAGGGGAGGCAGCACGACGCTTCGAATCGTATGGTCAGGACGTGAGGTGATTGGGGATTGCCCTGGCGATGTGTGATCCGTCGTAATCGTCCAAGGACGACGAAGTATTTAAGCGTTGCGCTCGGTGCGGAGACCACACCTCAACGTCTCGAAGGCGATATGCACTCGCCCGTTCAAGCACCGGACAACACCGCCCACGGCTGTGGATTCAGCGCCGCCCCTCATTCAGAAGGTCGATGGCTTTGGCGAGCACCAGATCAGCGCCCTCAGCGATGTCCTGCTGAGTCGGATGGACCTCCACGTCCGGCTGAATACCGGTGCCGATGATCGGTCGGCCATCGGTGTATCGCGTGTCGCGTGTGCAGATGCCCGGCCGGATACCGCCGAGTAGATCGACGCGGAGGAACTGCCTGGGCTCAGCGGCCTCGGCAGCCCGTCCGACGTCACGGCACCACCGATCAATCGATACGAATCTCAGCACCTGTCCGCTCCGCCTGTTCGAGAAGCAATTCGCCGTCAAACAACTCCGGCGCGAAGCCGTCGTCGTCGGGCAGGTGGACGTGGGCATGCCAGGTGATGGTGTGGTCGCTCGTGCCACGCTCCGGATTGCCATAGCCCGTATAGCGATACCGTGTCGTATGCCACTGCCCACCCGGCAACTGGTCAAAGTCCACCAGCTCGTACGCCTGAACACGTACCCACTCGCCATCGCGTTGTGTCCACCAGATCGTCTTGACACACAGGTAGTCGCGGTCGGGGTCGATGAAGTGGTCGTACTGCCATTGGCTGCCGTCGTGGCTCGTAAGGCGGCTGCGAATGTAGATCGTGCCCGGCTCCGGGCTCGCCTCCGGGCGGGCGACCTCCACGATCTGCCCAAGGTCCCGATTGACCAGCGGCCATTGGATGCCGGTGATCCAGTTGGGGTTGAGCATCCCGCTGGCCAATCCGCCGCGCCTGACGCGCAGCTCCACAGCCTGGTCGTCGCGTATCGGCTCGGGGTATGGGCCGGTCCGATGGAAAAAGCGATTTCCATCTGCCACCTGGAGCGACACAGGCGTCTGCTGCTCGGCCCACTCGACGACCTCATCCACCGTCGCGGGTCGCGGCAGCCTGTAGCGCGGGTGGTCCGGCAGGCTGAAGTAGCGGGCGATGCGGGCACGTTCCCGTCCCGCGTCCGGCTGGCGCCAGTCCGGCACCGGATCGCCTTCGGTGCTCCAGTGAATGACATCGACCTCGTCGGTGTCATCAGACCACTGCACCAGGCGCCACTGGCGCGGCCAGTCGCGGATCGCTTGTTCAGAACCGTGCACAGCCCGCTGAACCAATTCAGGCCGGTCGGCGTGGGGGTCCGCTTCCCAGTCCCGTTCGACGGTCGGCAGGCCGCGCGGCACGCCGAGGTCGTGGATGCTGGCGGGGCCCTTATCGAGAAACTGGAAGGTGCCAACAGACCACTCACCCATCTCACTGGGCGGGCCGGTGCGGAAGCGCATGCGCATCGGCAGCCGCGTCTCCCGGTTGACCCACAGTTGCACCATCAGGTGCCGGTTGTCCATGGCGTCGATCAGGTAGCCGTCGAACCGAGCCGCGGCCTGGCCGTCGATGTTGTCGGCCACCTGTTGAAGGTCAACGGCCGGGTTGTCGCCGGCGTCCACGAACATTGCAAGCATCGCCTCCCACGCCGAGCCGGCTTCCGATGGCCGGCCCACGCCCTGCCGGGTCACGTCCGGATCGCGCCGCGGTTCGTAGACCTGGTAGACACCGGTTTCGGTGTTCTGCACACGCACCATGCCGGTCTCAGATCGGTAGTAGGACAACGGGCCGTGGATGGAAACCCAACTCTCTGAATCATCGATTTTCAGGTAGATCCACCGGTGAGCCTGAACGGCTTCGCGCACATCGGCGAGCGTAATCGTTGCCCCCGGCACAAGGATGACCCAGAGCGTGATGGCAACGGCAAGGCTGGCAGCGAGACCAAGGGTTGAGCGCATGATCCATCTCCGGTAAAGGGTGAACCGCGTAGCCGCACGCACCTCGCGGCGCAGCCGATCCTTCATGCCCGCCGGTGGGCGGTGGAACGCGGCCGCGTCCTGGATGAGCTTTTCGATCTGTTGCTCTGGCATCTCGGGCTTGTTCATGGTCAGTCCTCCTCGGCTGCGAGGATGCCTTGATAGGCGTCGCGGAAGGCCGCACGCGCCCGCGACAGCGCAGACTCCACCGCCTTCTCCGTCTGCGCACGTTCGGCCGCGATCTCGCGCACCGATCGCGCCTCCAGGTACTTCAGCTCCAGCAACTCGACGTGGTCATCAGTGAGCTGCTGCATGGTGCGGCTGACGCGGCTGGCGATTTCGGCCCCGTTGTCCTCCGGCCGCGGCGGCGAAGCGTCGATCAGCGCCGCCTGATACGTCCGTATCACCCGCTGCTGGCGGTCCTGACTGCGGTAGTGGTCGGCAACCTTCCGCCTGGCCAAGCTCCGCAGCCATGTCAGCGGGGAGGCCTCGCCGCGAAAACGCGCCAGCGACCGGCCCGCGGCCATGAAGACCTCTTGGGTGATGTCGGCCGCAGCGTCCAGGTCAGGCGTCACCCGATACGCGACGTAGGCATACACCGCCTCGAAATGGCGATCGACAACGGCGGCGATGTCGTTCATGCGAGCCATGCGCGATCTCTTCCCGTGCGGACGCGGTCGGTTCGGCCGCGAACTTAGTCGCACGGCCTGCGTAAATCCTTCATCTTCATCGCAGGACACCCGGCCCTGCACGCGGCTACAGCGGACGCCGCACCTCACCCTGCCTTGGCGTTTCCGTCGTAAGCGATGTTTTCCGAAGGGCTTGTGCGACTGGCGTGACGGCCTCGGCCGGCCGATAAGGCAACGGTGATCCGCTATCAGGGGGATACCCACAATGCCAAGATCGTCGGAACCGGGCCTGTTGGAGGTTCTACACCGTGTGTTCGTCCGCACCCCCGCTTGGCTCGGCCCGCTGCTGGCCGTGGCCGTCTTTGTCAGCCTGCGCCACCTGGCCCCGCTGCTGCCGCGCCTCGACGGGACGATCCCCGTCGGCGAGATGCTTGCCCTCATTCTCCCGGGTATCGCCTGGGCCGCAGCCGCCCTCGTCCTCGTGATCTGGGTGCTGGCCGAGGTGACCAAGCTCCGCCAACGCCGCCTCCTCGACCGCCAGCAGGGCCTGGACACCATCCGCGCCCTGACCTGGCGGCAGTTCGAGCAGCTTGTAGCCGAGGCCTACCGCCGGTGGGGTTACCGCGTCGAGCTGGTTGATCGGCCGGCGGGCGACGGCGGCGTTGACGTGGTGCTGCGCAACGACCGCGGCCGATGGCTCGTCCAGTGCAAGCACTACAAGGCCCGGCGCGTGGGCGTGCGGCCGGTGCGCGAGCTGCTGGGCGTCGTGACCAGCGAGGGCGCCGCCGCCGGCATCGTCGTGACCGCCGGCAGCTTCACGCCCGACGCCCAGGCCTTCGCCCGCGACAACGCGATCGAGCTTGTGGACGGGACCAAGCTCGCCGATCTGGTCGAGGAGGCCCGCCAGCCGGCCGACAAGCCTGCGCCGATGCCGGACGAGTCCGCGCCACCTCCTACCGCTCCGTCGCCGGCGAGCCCTACCACCGCGAGCCCCACCCACGCGAACCCCGCTGCACCTGGGGCCATCGCGGCCGCCGTGTCCAGCACCTCGCGGCCATGAACATCGGCACTGCTCGCCACGGGTTATGCCCCCGCTTGGAGGGGATCGGAGCATGCCGGGTTCATCTGGGTGTCATTCGGCCAGCTTTGGATCCCCGCGCAGCAAGCGCCGCTTCTCCCACTGCGTCGGCAGCCACGACACGATCAGCAGGAGCGCCAACGCGACGAGGTTGACCAGGGAAAACAGCAGGTAGCCGGCCTGATCAAGCCCCACCACGAACTGAAGCGCCTGCGGCAACTGATCCGGGGTCACAACGCCTGGCAAACGGCCGGTTATGGCCCCGGCCGCAATCGGGCCGATGGCCACGCCGCCGACGGCCACCAAGCCGACGGCGATACCTGCGTATGCCAGCCCAAGCGGGACGAGCGCGATGCCGGCCCACGCGTAGAGCAGGCAGGCCATCACGCCGCCCCACCCGAAGACACCCACGCCAAGGCCCGAGAAGGTGAACACCCCCACACCCACGCCGCCACACGCCACCACGCCCACCGCACGCGGGCCGATGGCGATGACGCCGCGGGCCGTGCCGTGGGTGCGGATGTCCAGCCAGGGAAACGCCGGGCGCAGGCCGTAGCCGACCGTGCGCGGGTGGCCGTGGTCCTCGATCGCCTGGAACACGGCGTCCTCGCGCGGCACGCCACTGGCCTCGAGCTGCTCGACCTTCGTCATGAGATGATCGCGCAGCTCGCCGCGGATGCGCTCGATATCGGCCACATCGCGCCGGTTGGCGTAGAGGATCACCCGGTCAAGGTACTTCTCAATGGCCTGGCTCATCATGTTCTCCCGAGTTGGTGGGATGTGAGTTGGCGAGCGCCGAAAACACGTTCAACGTCCGCTGCCTGGCATCCTCGCCGGCCTGGCGGTTCGCCTCGACCGTCCCGCCGAATCGCGTGGACCACTCGCCGGCGTGTTCATGGATGATGTGGCCGGCCTCCTCGTAGGCGTGGTGCTCGTGGAGGTGCGGGTGCTCATGCGCCTTCAGCCGCTCGATGATCTGGTTGGCCATGTCGGTGGCAGGCCACATGCGATCGCGCCGGCCGGAGAAGAGTAGCACGGGACCGTTGATGTTCTCGACCTTGATCGCTGCCTGCTCGACGAATGGATCCTGCGTCAACGATTCGCGATAGAGCGCGAGGAACTCGGGCTCCTCCGCGAACGGGTTGAAGTGCGGGCCATACTTGTACGGCACGAACGGCACGAACGGCACGAACGGCACCGGCTGACCTTCGTATGCCCAGGAACTGCGAGGCGGCCAGAAGTCCTCCGGGATGCCCTGAAAGACGACGTGGCTCGGCGCGTAGGCTACTACGCCGCCGACGGCCGGGTCCAGCGACCCCAACAGCAGGGCGAGCTCGGCACCCTTGGAGCCGCCGATCAGCACGACCCGGCCTTCGTCGCCGAGCACGTACTCGCGCAACCACCTGATCGCGTCGCGAGCAGGCTCCAGCGGGACCATGTCCAGGTGCGACGGCAGCCCCGGCTCGTCGAAATATGCAAGCGCGACGGTCGGGTAGCCACTTTCGGCGACGGCGCGGCCGCGCTGGGCCGGGGTTCCGCCCTCGGATCCGCCGAGCACCATAATGGCAATCGATGAGGCGTGGCCCTCGGGCACGAACAGCGTGCCTACGAAGCCGTGCTCGTCCAGCGTGAGCGGGGTTGCGCTTGTCGCCGGCTCTTCCGCTTGAACCGGATTGATGAACATGAGCAACGGGATGAGGCCAAGGATTATCCGCCGCAACACTGCTCCCTCCCTTCATGCTCTCGCGGGGCGCTTGCGGGGCTGCAGCACCGCGTCCATTACCTGCACGAGCCCGGCCCACTGCTGACGGTTCTCCACCAGTGCGCGCCGACCTTTGGGCGTCAGGCGGTAATACTTGCGCTGCCGGCCGGTGTCGCCCTTGCGCCACGTGGCCGCGATCAGCTCGCGTTCCTCAAGCCGATGCAGCACCGGGTAAATGGTCCCCTCGCCGAGCTGCAGCAACTCGCCCGCCCGCTGGTTGAGGTCCCGGCCGATCTGGTAGCCGTAGCTCGGCCCCTGCTCGAGCACGGCGAGGATGAGCGTCTCGATGTTGCCGTCGAGTGTCTGCTTGCGGAGCCGGGCCATCGGCGAGACCTTTCACTGCAAGGTGTCTATGTTACCTTACACCGACAGGTGTTGTGCGGTCAAGACATTTTTGCCAAGCTCCGACAGATTTTTCTTGACATGTCTTCGAGGCTTTGATTTACTGTCACACCATGGCCCCGACGCCCGCCAACGTGATGACCCCGTGCAACGCCGCGATGTCGCTGCGCGGCAGCTATCACGTCGGCGTCAATTTCATTTCGATGAACGATCGCCGCGGGCCTTAGCTCACCTGTCTCAACGACACCGTGCTGACGAGCCCCGCGATCGGAAGATGGCGGGGTTTTTTTGTTGCATTTGCCGCACTGATCACCATTTGCAGAGAACCGACGATGACAACGCAGATGAAGCCAAAGCGGCCCAGGGAGTGGTTCGACGACGACGCGTTCTGGCGGGAAATGTATCGCTACATGTTCCCCGAGCGCCGGTTCGAGGGCGCACAGGAGGAGGTGGAGAAGGCCGTGGCGCTCACCCAGCCACCGGGGAAGGCAGCGCTGGACCTGTGTTGCGGCCCCGGTCGGTGCTCGATCGCGCTGGCGCAGGACGGCTTCGACGTCACCGGCGTTGACAGGACGAGATACCTGCTGGACCAAGCTCGCGCCCGGGCGAAAGCCGCACGGGTCAAGGTGCGCTGGGTGCAGCAGGACATGCGCGATTATGTGCGGGCCGACAGCTTCGACCTCGTGCTGAGCATGTTCACCTCCTTCGGCTACTTCGACGACAAGCAGCAGGATCTGCTCGTGTTGCAGAATATCCTGACATCGCTGCGCCCGGGCGGGGCTTGCCTCATCGACGTCATCGCCAAGGAGCGGCTGGCCCAGGTGTTCAAGGCCACCAGCTCGCAGTCGATGCCCGACGGCACAACGCTTGTCGAGCGGCGCGAAGTGATCGACGACTGGACACGCCTGCGCAACGAGTGGATTCTGATCCGCAACGGCCGGGCGAAGACGTTTCGCTTCCACCACACGATCTACTCGGCCCAGGAGCTGCGCGACCGCCTCGAGCACGTTGGGTTCGTCGACGTGACGGCCTACGGAAGTCTTGATGGGGATGCGTACGGGCTGGGCTCGCCGCGCTTGATTATGGTGGGGCGTAAGCGGGACGACATCCGACCACACCAGGCGCCCGCCGAGTGGTCCGCGCGTTCAGCAGCGATGAACACAACTGGCGAGCGGTGACCGAAATGTACAGACACGTAATCGACTTCTATGACAGATTGGCCCCACTGTACCACCTCGTCTACGAGGATTGGGAGGCCGCGGCCGATCGACAGGCCGCGTGCTTGGATGCGGTGCTGCGCTCGCGCTGGCCGGGCTATAAGAGCGTCCTTGACGTATCGTGCGGCATCGGGACCCAAGCGATCGGCTTGACGATGCGGGGGTTTACTGTCACGGCGTCCGATCTATCCTCCAAAGCCGTCACTCGAGCCGCTGATGAAGCCCGGACGCGCAACTTGGCGATCGCGCTTTCCGTATGCGACATGCGCGAGGCATACGCACACCACGGCGACGGATTCGATCTCGTAATCTCGTGCGACAATTCGGTGCCGCATCTGCTGTCGGATGAGGATATTCGCCTGGCGCTCAAGCAGATGTACGCGTGCCTTCGTCCCGGTGGCGGAGTTCTGCTGACCGTACGGGACTATGAGCGCGAACCACGTGGCACGAACATCCTCAAGCCACACGGCGTGCGGGTTTCAAATGGCCGGCGCCTCATCGCGATGCAGATAAGGGACTTCGACGGGCCTCATTACGACCTGACGATGTACCTGATCGAGGAGCATCTCGCAAATGGTGAGGTGGCGACGCGCGCGATGCGCACGCGGTACTATGCCATCGCGATCCCGCAACTTGTGGCCCTGATGAAGGATGTCGGCTTTCAGACCGTCCAGCGGCTCGACGACGTGTTCTATCAGCCGGTGCTCGTTGGGACGAAACCGTCGAGGGCTGATCATGCCGTTAGCTCTCATACGGGAGGTGGTTCATGACCATTCAGCCCACACGCCACATCGTCGCCATGGGCGGCGGCGGGTTCTCGATGGAGCCGGACAACCCGCTGCTCGATGACTACGTGCTGAGCCGCACCGGCAAGGCCCGGCCGCGGGTGTGCTTCGTCCCCACTGCGAGCGGGGACGCGGAGGGTTATGTCGACAAGTTCCGGGCCGCGTTCGGGCCGCAGCGGGCGGAGGCTCGTGTGCTCACCCTCTTCCGCGCCGGCGAGGTCGCCGGCGACAAGCGTGCCTTCCTCCTCGACCACGACGTTATCTACGTCGGCGGCGGCAGCACCGTCAACCTCCTCGCCGTCTGGCGCGTCCACGGCATCGATAAGGCGATGCGCGAGGCGTGGGAGCGCGGCATCATCCTGGCCGGCATCAGCGCCGGCATGAACTGCTGGTTCGAATCGAGCGTCACCGACTCCTTCGGCGGCCGCCCCGCGCCGCTGCGCGACGGCTTGGGCCTGCTGCCCGGCAGCGCCTGCCCGCACTACGACGGCGAACCCGAGCGCCGGCCGGCGTATCGCCGGCTCGTGGCGGACGGTACGCTACCCGCGGGCTATGCGGCGGACGACGGCGCCGCGCTGCATTTCGTGGGGACGGAACTGGTGGCGGTGGTCAGCTCCCGGCCGCACGCGAGGGCGTACCACGTCGAGAACGACGGCGGCGAAACACGGGAAATCCCGCTGCCGGTGCGGTATCTTGAGGAGCGTTCGGAAGCGCGAGGGGCATGATCTGGACGGCAGACGGACGCTTGTCGGCAGGGGATCATTCTGAGCATTCAGGTGGTCCAGGAGCACGCGCATGTCGGTTGAAGAGGTCATCCGCCGCACCGGGGAGCGGCCGATCACAATGGATCGGCTGGTGAGCGATCTGCATGCGCTGGGCGTCGAGCCGGGCATGACGCTGCTTGTGCACGCCTCGCTCAGCAACCTCGGCTGGGTGTGCGGCGGTCCGCAGGTCGTGGTGCTCGCGCTGGAGGCGGCGCTGGGGGAAGAGGGCACGCTGGTCATGCCTGCCCACTCCGCGGACTGGACCGACCCGGCGAACTGGGCGAATCCGCCTGTACCGCCGGCGTGGTGGCCGGTGATTCGCGAGCATTGGCCGGCGTATGACCCGGACCTGACGCCCACCCGCCGCATGGGCGCGATCGCCGAGACGTTCCGCCGGCAGCGCGGCACGTGGCGCAGCGCGCACCCGGCCGTCTCCTTCGCCGCCCGCGGGCCGCACGCCGAGCACATCACTGGCTCGCACCCTTTGGACTTCGGCTTCGGCGACGCTTCGCCACTGGCGCGGGTATGTGAGCTGGACGGGCATGTGCTGTTGCTGGGCGTGGGGCATGACCGCAACACGTCGCTGCACCTGGCCGAGTACCGGGCCGAGTTTCCCGGCAAGGAGTGCTACGAGTCCGGCTCGACGGTGAACGTCGATGGCCGGCGAACGTGGCGGACGTGGCGAGACTTCGAGAACTGCACCAACGACTTTCCCGCGATTGGCCAAGCGGTAAGCGTTCACACCGATCAGAGCAGCAAGGGAGAGGTCCGACCCATGAAGTGCGCCCTCACCGCGTCGGCGATGAACGTGTAGGCCGACCGCTGCTGCTGCCGACACGTCTGCAACA
>SLDI01000638.1:0-3427 GCA_007125385.1 Phycisphaeraceae bacterium
GCCGGCAAACACCACCCCTCACGCCCCTCTCCCCTTCACGCACCTCTCCTCTTTCTGCATTCTGCATTCTGCATTCTTCACTACACTGCCCGCCCCATGCCCGCCTTCCTCGCCGAGCTCGGCGCCATTGCCTATTTCATCCTCCTGCCCATCCTTCTGATGATGGGCATCGGCTGGGTCATCCAGCGCGTCGTCGGCCTGGACATGCCCACCCTCACGCGACTGAACTTCTACGTCGTCGTCCCCGGCATGATCTACTTCGTCCTGGTCACCAGCGAGCTCGAGGCCGCCGATGTCGGCATCGTCGTCGGCTTCAGCCTGATGGCCATGGCCGCCTGGAGCCTGGCCAACCTCGCCGTCGCCGCCGCACGACGCGTCTCCCACGAGCAGCGACGGGCGATGCTCATGACCAGCATCTTCTACAACGCGGGCAACTACGGCCTGCCCCTTCAGGAGCTCGCCTTCCGCTCCGCCGGCCTCAGCGCCCAGGCCATGGGCCTCCAGGTCTTCGTCATGGTCGTCCAGAACTTCACCAACTTCACCCTCGGCATCCTCCTCGCCGCCGGCCAGGTCCGCGACGGCCAGTGGAAACGCAACCTCCTGACCATCTTCCGCTTCCCGGCCATCTACGCCCTGACCGCCGCGCTCGCCACCATCGGCCTGCGCAACGCCCTCGGCCAACGCGCCCACAGCCTCGCCCACGCCCTGACCCCCTTCTGGGACACCATCCTCTACGTCAAGGACGGCTTCATCGTCCTCGCCCTGGTCACCCTCGGCGCCCAGCTCGCCAACGTCAGACGCGGCCACGCCCACCGCTACCCCGTCACCACCACCGTCATCCTCCGACTGCTCGTCGGCCCGGCCATCGGCCTGGCGCTCATCTGGCTGCTGGGCATCGAGGGCCTGACCGCCCAGGTTCTGCTCATCTCCACCGCCACCCCCACCAGCGTCAACTGCCTCCTGCTCTGCCTCCAGTTCAACAACCACCCCGACTTCGTCGCCCGCAGCGTCTTCTACTCCACCATCCTCTCGCCCATCACCATCACGCTGGTGATTCTGCTGGCCCGCAGCGGGGTGATCGGGTGACGGGGCGGGGTTGAGGGTTCGGGGTTCAGGGTGGGGGGTGAGGGGGCAATTTGTGCGCAAGGGGACCGCCCGGAAATCCCGCCCTTCGCTCGCGGACTCGCTCAGGACGGGCGTTAGCCGTTGTGAGGTCAACGGACTTGCGAATCCCCGATCCCGAACCCCCAACCCCGAATCCCGAGTCCACCGCTACGATGCCCAGATGGCGCACCCCGCCCCGGACAACGCGCGCAAGCCTGTCATAGGCATCACCATGGGTGAGCCCGCGGGCATCGGGCCCGAGGTCGTCGTCAAGGCCCTGGCCGACCGCGACGTGCGCAAGCAGGCGCGCTTCGTCATCTATGGCATGAACGAGCTGCTGGCCTACGCCGCCGACCTCGCCGAGCTCGACCCGTTCTGGTGGCGGCTCCAGCACGACGCCAGCCGCGCCGCCTACGAGCTTGTCCACGACGTGGTGGTGCTTGATTACGACGAGTACTCGATGCTCGGCTCGGCCGTCCACCGCGCCACCCGCCAGGGCGGCCAGGCCAGCCTCCGCTTCCTCGACGACGCCATCGCCGCCGCCGCCCGCCCCCACGACGCCGGCGGCATCGACGCCCTCGTCACCGCTCCGATCTGCAAAGCCTCCTGGCAGCTCGTCGGCTGCAAGTTCCCCGGCCACACCGAGCTGCTCCAGCACCGCACCCGTGCCAAGCGCGTCGTCATGGCGTTCGCCTCACCCCCGCTCAACGTCGCGCTGGCCACCGTCCACCTTCCGCTGATGGACATCCGCAATCGCCTGTCCATCGGCGCCGTCTACGACCCGATCGACCTGGGCAACGCCTTCTGCAAGCAGCTCGGCCACAAGAAACCTCGCATCGCCGTGCTCGGGCTCAACCCCCATGCCGGCGAGCAGGGCCAGTTCGGCGACGAGGAGTCGCGCGTCATCAAGCCCGCCATCGACATGGCCCGCCAGCAGGGCATCGACGTCCAAGGCCCCTTCCCCGCCGACTCCTTCTTCGCCGGGCAGCACAAACAATACGACCTCGTCGTCGCGATGTACCACGACCAGGGGCTGATCCCCGTCAAGATGCTCGCCTTCGACCAGGCGGTGAACGTGACGCTCGGCCTGCCGATCATCCGCACCAGCCCCGACCACGGCACCGCCTTCGACCTCGTGGGCAAGAACCAGGCCGACCCCAACTCCATGAGAGCCGCCATCCACCTGGCCGTCCAACTCGCCCGCCAGCGACTGGCAAGCAATCCGTAACGCCGACGTCACGACGGGTAACGCCCGCTCTGAGCGCAGCGAAGGGCGGGATTTCTGCCGTGATGTGCGCGCAGCATTGACTGCGGAAACCCCGCCCTTCGCTGCGCTCAGGACGGGCGTTGACAAACCGCCCCGGGTGCCACTGACAAGGCCGTCCGCGGCCTTGTCAGTGCTTGACGGCGATTCGCACTGAAAAGCTCCGCGGACTCCGCTTGTCAGTGGCACCCCCCCTCACCGCAGCGTCGGATCCCCCAGCCCGTTCCAGTAGCCGTTGTCCTTGACGCCGTCGCCGTCCATGTCGTCGATCTCGTTCATCGACGTCGCCCGCCCGTGGCCGTCGGCAAAGAGAATGTTCGCCCGCCCGCGGTTGCGCTCGGCCGGGAACGCCCGCCAGACGTAATCGTCGGCGTCCCAGACGTCGGGCTCCTCGACGCTGTTGCGCGGGTAGTAGGCCCCGTCGCGCCCCGTGCCGCGGGCCGACTCCAGCGGCGGATCGAGCACGTAAACCCCCTCGCTGCCCTGGCCCGGACGGTTCGCCGGGTTCCCGCCGCGCGACCCGGCCGTGTCCCCCAGCGCCACCGTCTGCGACGGCCGCTTGATGTGCGTCTCCAGCTTCGCCTTGAACGGGAACCCCGGCGCCTCGTTGCGCGAGTTGCCCAGGTACTGGTAGTTGTAGCCGTACCCGCCGTGATGCTCCGGCTCGTCCCAGTTGACCGTGTGCGCAAAGACCTTGCCGAAGTCCTCCCACTGCTCGGTCGTCAGCATCGGGCTCTGGAAGATCTCCGTGCTCTCGACGTAGGGGAAGATGTAGTCCGGCCAGCGGGTGCGCGGCGACACCGAGCTCAGCGACGAGTGCCAGGGAAAGTCGCCGTCGTGCTCGCTGAGGTGGTTCACCAGCCCCGTGCCGATCTGGCGGACGTTGCTCAGGCTCTGCATCGACCGCGCCGCGGTGCGCGCCGCCCCGAGCGCCGGCAGCAGGATCCCGATCAGCAGGGCGATGATTGAGATGACCACGAGCAGCTCGATGAGCGTGAAGCCGGGGTGACGGGGGTGGGAAACGGGGCTTGCCATGACATCTCCCTCATGGGCGTTAAA
>SLDI01000290.1:0-3424 GCA_007125385.1 Phycisphaeraceae bacterium
ACTGGCGCCAGGTGCCGCACCACACCCGCTACGTCGGCACCGCCGTGCTCTTCACCCCCGCCGGCGAGATGCGCCTGCTGACCAGCGACCCGCTGGCGTATTACGATCGGCACTGGGACGTCGGCTACCTCCAGGACCCTTACGACCCCGAGAACGAGCCGGTCCGCTACGGGTTCAAGGACATCGCGGCGCTGGACTACCTGACCTTCCCGCGCAACGTCGGCGTGGCGGGGATCGTGCGCTATGGCGATCACCCGGATGCGGTATGGATCGTCCCGCCGCCGTTCGCCCTGCGCTTTGACGAGCATGGCCAGCAGGTCTCGCCGGTGCGAGCGTTCGATGACGGGACGGCGACACCGCCTGCCGACATCGACCCCAACGCGTTCGTCTACTACAGCGTGTACGTGCGGCCGCAGAGCGGGCCGAATGAGGATCCCCCGCCGGCATACGAGCGGGCGATCCGCGCAATGGATGGCAATCGCGGCGTCCTTGCGCCGGGCCATGCAGACTACCCGCACCCCGACGACTACGACCCGCGTGTCAATGACAACTTCGACGTATACGACACTGACGGCCGGTACTCACTGCCGTTCCACTCCATCCCCGTGGTCACCGGCGTGGTGCTGTTCGACGCCCGCGACTTCCGCAACGGCTGGGCCGGCGGCTGGGACGGCTCACAGGAGGACATCCGGCGATGGATGCTGGGGTTCGACCCGGAGGTCGACAGCGCGCCCAACGCGCGGGTGATCTACTTCAGCCCGCTGACGGGCACGGCCCTGGCAGAAAGGTCCCACACACAATGACCCGCCCACCTCGCGTCAACCCGACCCGCCGCGCCAACGCGGCGCCCGGCTTCAGCCTCATGGAGACGCTGATCGCCATCGGGCTGCTGGCCCTGGGCTTCGTGGCCGTGGCGGCGATCTTCCCCACCGGCGCCTACCTGCAACGCGAGACCGCCCACGAGGTGCAGACCCGCAACCTCGAAACCAACATCCGCGCCACCATCAAGGCCGCCGCCCCGGAGCCCTTGACCCCGGAGCAGGATCCACTGCGCACCAACTACCAGTGGCCGGGCGACGGCAACATTCCCGGCAACATTGAGTACAGCCCGGAGGACTACGGCCCCAACAACAACGACCGCCGCGGCTTCGACCTGCGCCCGATGTCGTATCGCCTCCCCTGGCCAGAGGGCGATGTGGGCTACTTCCCGCTGGCGATGCGCACCGGGCCGGCGTCGGCCTACCCCAGCGACGTGCTGGCGCATCAGCGGCCGTTCGTCTGGGTCCCGCTGCTGCGCCACCGCTGGGGGCCGGACAACGACGGTCAATACAGCTCCCACGGCTGGCAGATCGTCGTGCTCGTCCTGCGACGGCAGCACCCGGCGCACCATGACGCCTACCCGCCGCTGTCCGGGGCGATTAGTTGGCTGGACGACGACCTGCCGGATTACCCGATCATCCATGGGGCCGCCCTGCCCAAGCTGGCCCGGATTCCGCTGCACGGCACCGGGCCCGTGGAGCGAGACGACGACGAGCGGCGGCGCGTGTTCGTGCTTGACGGCGACCTCAGGCCTGATAACGACTCGCCGGACCGCGAACTGCACATCCAGCCGCGCGACCGGATCGTCGACAGCTTCGGGCAGGTCTACCGCGTGGTGGCGTTCCCCTACAAGGACGATTACGACAAGGTGCTGGTCGACACGCACATCGCCCGCGCCGAGCCGATCAACGAGGACTTCGACGCCGACCGCGAGCCGGACGCGATCTGGATCGCCCCGCGCGCGATGGATGCGGCTGGCAGGGCCACCAACCGCCACAGCCCCGTGCACGCGATCTTCACCGTCGAGCTGGACAGGCGATGAGCAGCCCATGAACCGACCCCCCCGCCCAACGCAGTCCCGCGGCTACACGCTCATGGAGCTGATGGTGGCCATCGGCATCACCGTGATGCTCATGGTGCTCGTCCAGCAGCTCTTCCGCGAGACGACACGGGCCGTGAACGTCGGCGTGCAGACCTCGCAGATCCTCACCCAGGCCGAGGCCATCAGCACGCAGATCAAACGCGACGCCGACCTGATGCTCGGCCCGAGCCAGAGCGAGAGCAAGCCCGCCGGCTACCTCGTCATCGTCAACCGGCGGATCGAGCACGAGCGCGACGAAAACGAGAACATCGTCGGACCCCTGCATATCCGCTCACGCCGCAGCGCCCTCGTCGAGTACGACCACAACGACGTGCCGCGAGGCTACCGCGCCGACCAGATCATCTTCATCGCCGGCGAGCCGGACCAGACGCGCCACCCGCCGTTCCGCTCGCTGACGCCCAAATCGCCTTACACGCTCGGCTCGGACATCGAGGCCCGCTTCGCCCGCGTCTGGCTGGGCCACGCGGTGCAGGCTGCGAACCCGGAGGATGAGCCGCGGCTGGGTCAGCGCGGCACGCGCAACGAGTGGCCGAACGACTGGGTGTTGGCGCGTCACGCGCTGCTGCTGACGCAGGATGGAACGGGTGCCTTCGACCTGGACGTTGATCCTGACATCATCCATTCGCCCCGGGAAGCCGGCGCCCGCTGGTACGACTTTAGCCATGAGGTCGAAAACTCGAATCTTCCTGCCGGCCCTCATTACCGTCAGCTTATCCGCAGCCTGACCGACGTTGCCGACACGACGCGCGAGCAACTCATCGGGGACATCGAGGACGGCGAGGATAACGGCGGTCACTACCTTGCGCTGGCCCGTGCCACGGCCGTCCCGCCCAGCCACTTTCGCGTTTTTGTCAACCAGATACCCGACCTTGACGAGTTCGCGTCCTGGCAGATCGCGCAGATGCACCCGGTGCTGTCCGGGCACGTCAGCGACTTCATCGTCGAGTTCGCGGGCGACTACCGCGAGGACCAGCCCCGCCGGATCGACCGCGACGACAACGGCAACGTCATCTGGTATTCGCATTTTGACAACCGCCACGACAACGGTGGCGACTTGACCCGCCCGCATGTCTGGGGCGTCGATGAGGCCGCGTCCGAGCTGCCGTTTGATCCGGATCGTCAGCCGCTGGCTCCCGGCGCCCAGACGCCTGTGGATGACGAGAACGAGTGGTACTACTGGAAGATCAACGACGACACCGCCGTGTTCGTCTGGCGTCACGACGACGTCGGCGCGAGCGACTCGGACGAGCCCTCGATGTGGCCGCACATGATCCGCATCCGCTACCGGTTGCAGGACCCGCGTGGCGACGTGCGCGGCACGGTGCAGTACATCGACGAGGACGGCGAGCAGGCCAGCGTAGACGAGCCCGGCCAATGGTTCGAGCAGATCATCGCCGTGCCGCGGCCGTAGCCCCCCTGCCGCGCCCTCCCGCGCCCGCCGGGCGCGGGCCACAGCCCCCTTTTTTCGAGGTGCTGCCATGGCCAGGAACACAACCCCCCGAC
>SLDI01000552.1:0-3422 GCA_007125385.1 Phycisphaeraceae bacterium
CCGCCGCGCCGGCCGTTTCTACACTCCACCAGGTTATCGCGTCGATCGATCCGCTATACCGGGCCGCCGCGCCGCGGCCGCCCTTTCCCATAAGGCAGCCCCATCATGGTATTGGACACCCTCAGCAAGGGCTTCACCAAGGTCTTCGGCTCACGCAACGACCGACTGGTCAAGAGCTATCGCGGCCGCGTCGCGCAGATCAACGCCCATGAGCCCGAGATCCGCAAGCTCACCGACGCCGAGCTCTACGCCAAGACCCAGCAGTTCCGCGACCGCCGCGCCAAGGGCGCGTCGATGGCCTCGCTGCTGCCCGAGGCGATGGCCGTCGGCCGCGAGGTCATGGACCGCGCCGTGGGCATCCGCAACATCCTCGACCCCGAGCAGGGCTTCGAGCCGACCTGGCTGCCCGAGCACGCCCGGCAGCTCTACGAGCGCGTCCGCGCCGAAGCCGACGCCAAGGAGCCCGTCGAGGTCAAGGGTGGCGAGCCGGTGCCCGGCTGGATGCAGGTCGAGATCCCCAACGAGCTCTACGAGGCCGTGCGCGACATCCAGCCCGAGTCGCGCCCGCCCTTCCGCGCCCGGCCCTTCGACGTCCAGCTCATCGGCGGCATGGTGCTGGCCGAGGGCAAGATCGCCGAGATGAAGACCGGCGAGGGCAAGACCATCGTCGCCCCGCTGGCGTGCTACCTCGCGGCCATCGAAAACATGCAGACCCACGTGGTCACCGTCAACGACTACCTCGTCCAGCGCGACCGCGACTGGGTCTTCCCCTTCTACCACTGGCTGGGCCTGACCGTCGGGGCGATCCACCCCTACCACATGCAGCCGCCGCAGAAGAAAGCCGAAGCCTACACCTGCGACGTCGTCTACGGCACGAACAGCGAGTTCGGCTTCGACTACCTGCGCGACAACATGAAGCTCTCGACGCGCGAGCAGGTGCAGAAGCAGCGCGACTTCTGCATCGTCGACGAGATCGACTCGATCCTCATCGACGAGGCCCGCACCCCGCTGATCATCTCCGGCCTGGCGCACGACGAGGCGCCGCGCTACGACCTGGCGGACCGGATCGCCCGGCACCTCATGGAGCTGCAAAAGCCCTGGGCCCGCGCCGACGAGAAGGTCCAGGCCTGCCAGCGCCGGATCAAGGGCCTGCAGGGCGACATCCGCAACGCCCGCGACAAGCAGCGCATCGCCGAGATGCGCGAGCAGCTCAAGCAGGCCGAGCAGGAGCTGCCCGTGCTCGAGGACGAGCGCGACCGGCACACCCAGTACTACGAGCTGGAGCTGGACAAGAAGGCCGCCCACCTGACCCACCACGGCGTCGCCGAGGCGCAGAAGCAGGCGGGCATCGGCTCGTTCTACGTCGGGCAGAACATGGACTTCCCGCATCTGCTGGAGAACGCCCTGCGGGCCCACGCCGTCTACCAGCGCGACAAGGACTACGTCGTCCAGCAGGGCGAGGTAGTCATCGTCGACGAAAACACCGGCCGGCTGATGATCGGCCGGCAATGGAGCGACGGCCTGCACCAGGCCGTCGAGACCAAGGAGAAGGTCGAGATCAAGCAGGAGACGCAGACGCTGGCCACCGTCACGCTCCAGAACTTCTTCAAGCTCTACAAACGCCTCGCCGGCATGACCGGCACCGCCGTGACCGAGGCCACCGAGTTCCACGACATCTACAAGCTCGAAGTCGTCTGCATCCCCACCAACGTCCCGGTCATCCGCCACGACCGCAACGACCTCATTTACCTCTCGGCCAAGGACAAGTGGGACGCGATCCTGGACGAGATCAAGCGGATGCACGACATCGGCCGGCCCGTGCTCGTGGGCACAACCAGCGTCGAGAAGAGCGAGATGCTCTCGCAGATGCTCACCAAGCGCCACGGCATCAAGCATGACGTGCTCAACGCCAAGCAGCACGAGCGAGAGGCCCAGATCATCAAGAGCGCCGGCAGCCTCGGCGCGGTGGTCATCGCCACCAACATGGCCGGCCGCGGCACCGACATCAAGCTCATGCCCGTCGGCCGCGACGAGCTGGTACGCCACTGGCAGCAGCGCAACATCCTGCCCGCCAAGGCATCGCCCGAGATGAGCGACGAGCAGTTGCTCGCCCTGGCCTATCGTCACCAGGCGACCCATGAGCTGGGCCTGAAGAAGGCCGAGGTCGAGGCCATGAGCGACGACGAGGCCCGGCTCGCGCTGCTGCGCCACTGGGTCGCCGCCAGCGGCTGGATCGACGAGAGCAGGGCCCAGGCCATGTCGCTCGAGCAGTGCCTCGAGACGCTGGACAACGTCGCCGACGAGCAGCGCCACCGCCTTGAGCTGTGGACGCACGTCGAGCAGATGGGCGGGCTGCACATCGTCGGCACCGAGCGTCACGAGTCGCGGCGCATCGACAACCAGCTTCGCGGCCGCTCCGGCCGACAGGGCGACCGCGGCTCGTCGCGCTTCTTCATCAGCATCGAGGACGACCTGATGAAGCTCTTCGCCGGGCGGGCGACGATGACGATGCTCTCGAAGCTGGGCATGAAGGAGGGCGACGCGATCGAGCACCGCTGGGTCACCAAGAGCGTCGAGCGCGCCCAGCGCAAGGTCGAGGAGCGGAACTTCCAGGCCCGCAAGCAGTTGCTCGACTTCGACGAGGTCATGGAGCACCAGCGCAACACCTTCTACTCTTTGCGGCAGGAGGCGCTGGAAGGCCGCGACGTTTCGCAGTTGATCTTCGAGTACATCGAGGACGCCGTCGCCGACGCCGTGCACACCTACAAGGGCGAGGACTACGTGCCCAGCCAGGTCGTCGAGTGGGTGCGCAACACGCTCGACGCGAGCATCGACCCGGCGCGGCTGCGGCTGGACGACGCCGAGGAGCTCGAGGCATCCGTGCGCAACCTCGCCGAACAGGACATCCAGCAGACCGTCGAGGTGTCCATCGGCGAGTACATGTCCAACGACACCCCGCCGGAGGACTGGGACTACGAAGGCCTGTCGCACTGGGCGATGAGCCGCTTCAGCGTCGACCTGAAGATCAACCAGCTTCGGCAGATGAACATCGACGAGGTGCGCGAGAAGCTCACCGCCGCGGCGCTTCAGCAACTGGCGAACAAGGACCTGTCCGAGCTGGGCAAGTTCGTCGAGAAGTACTACGGCGAGCGCGAGCTGGCGGCCTGGGCGCGCAACAAGTTCGGCATCGAGCTCAGCCCCGACGAGCTGGGCGCGATGGAGATCGATGAGGCGATCGAGCAGATTCTCGGCCAGGCGCAGCAGGCGTATCGCCGACGCGAGATCACCTACCCGGCCGACTTCATCATGGATTTCGCCTCCCAGCTCGTGCAGCAGGACCGCGACGCGGGCGTGCAGCAGCTCATCGCATGGGCCAAACAGCGCTACGAGCTGGACTGGACGCCGGAGCACGTGCTGAACAA
>SLDI01000365.1:0-3419 GCA_007125385.1 Phycisphaeraceae bacterium
CGACGCACGCCAACGCGCCTTGAAACGCGTCTGGGAGCGCGTGCAGGCGATCATGCCCGAGCAGCCCCGCGCCCGCCGGCCCCTGCCCGCGTGGAGCCAGCCCATCGCCGACATGCTCGAAGCGATATACGCCGGGCTGGAGCTCACCCACCACAGCGCCGCCGACGAACCCATGATCCGCAGCCTCGAAGCCGTCGGCAAAGCCCTGCGCGAGCAGGCGAGCCTTTCCGAAACCACCGGCGATGACGTGGCGGGGGACATCCCCGAACTCACCCTCGCCCAGGCACTGAGCCTCACCGCCGAGCGCATCCGCGACACGCGCATCCCCGAGCCCGGCAGCGCCGACACCATCGACCTCATGGGCTACCTTGAGCTCGCCCTCGACGACGCCCCCCACGTCGTCATCGCGGCCATGAACGACCACGCCGTGCCCGCCACACGCAACACCGATCCGCTCCTGCCCGACAGCGTGCGCAGCCGCCTCGGCCTGCCCGACAACACCCACCGCTACGCCCGCGACCTGCTCAGCCTCACCGCCATGACCCATTGCCGGCGCACCCTCACGCTGCTGGCGACGCGCCGCTCGGCCGACAACGAGCCGCTTGCCCCCAGCCGCCTGCTGCTGGCGTGCGACGACGACGCCCTCGTCGCCCGCACGCGCGACTTCTACCCAGGCGACGACCACCCCACCAACGACGCCACCCCGCCCCCCCTGCTCGCGCCCGGCCCACGCAGCCAGTTCCTCATCCCCCCGCCCGTGCTCGACGAGCCGGCCCCACGCAAGCTCCACGTCACCGCCTTCCGCGACTACCTCGCCTGCCCCTACCGCTTCTACCTGCGCCACGTCCGTCGCCTGGAAACCATCGACGACAGGCTCGTCGAGATGGACGGCCGACTCTTCGGCACCCTCGCCCACCAGGTGCTCGAACGCTTCGCCCACAGCGACCTCGCCGACAGCAACAACGCCGACGACATCACCACCCTGCTCACCGACGAGCTCAAGCGCACCGTGGCCGAGCGATTTGGCTCATCGCGACGCGCGGCCCTGCGCATCCAGGCGGTCCACCTTCAGCGCCGCCTCGAAGCCTTCGCCCACCTCCAGGCCCGGCGCGTCGACGAGGGCTGGCGCATCTGCCAATCGTGGATCGAGCAGCGCCGCGAGCTGCACCTCGACCACGACGGCGACGCCTTCACCATCACCGGCAAGGCCGACCGCATCGACTTCCACCCCGCCCACGGCTACCAGATCCTCGACTACAAAACCGCCGACTCGCCCAGCAAGCCCAGCCAGACCCACCGCCGCGCCGGCCGATGGATCGACCTCCAGCTCCCGCTCTACATCGACCTCTACCAGGGCGCCCTCGCCGACGCCCCGATCACCACCGGGTACATCAACCTGCCCAAGGACGCCAAGGGCGTCGCCGTCGCCGACGCCGGCTGGAGTGATGACGAGCTCGCCGACGCCCGCGCCTGCCGCGACTGGGTCATCGCCCAGCTCCGCGCCGGCGTCTACTGGCCCCCCAACGACCCGCCCGCCTACGCCGACGGCCTGCACCGCATCTGCGCCGACTACGCCGCCGACCGCGACGGCCTCATCGCCGCCAGCGGGGGAGCGGGGGGATAACCACAGAGGCACAGAGAGCACAGAGAAGAGAAGAGAAGAGAAGAGAAGAGATAGCCACAGATGCACACGAATGAACACGGATAAGAAGAACAATTTGAGCGGAGCCGCGATCGCGGTAGGGTGGGTAGAGCGAAGCGAAACCCACCACGATGGCCGTGGATCCTCGACAAGCCGCGGTGACGCACAGCACGCCGAAGGCTGCTGTGCGCGTGTGCAATCAACGGCGCCCGCCTCCACCCCCCCTCGCCCCGGGAGGGACCGGGGGAAGGCGTCCCCTGCCACCTTGCGTCACCGACACCACCGCGCACCCCCAACGGGCCGCCACCGGCGGCGCGCCCGCCATCGCCTCGCCCACACACCAGCTCACCAACCCATCAACCCCACAAACCACCGCCTCCTCCCCGCCTTCATCCGTGAAACATCTGAGAAACCGCGAAGTAGCGAAGGAGGCGAAGGACGCGAAGGAGATCCATTTGGCTTAGTCCCCTCCCCACCTTTATCCGTGTTCATCCGTGTTCATCTGTGGCTCTCTCGCCCTCCCTCTCTCCCCTCTTCTCTGTGCTCTCTGTGCCTCCGTGGTTCACCCCCGCCGGAGCCGCGCCATGCCTGAGCTGAACCTCACGCACCAGGTCATCCGCGCCTCCGCCGGCACCGGCAAGACCTATCGCCTGACCGTGCAGTACCTCAAGCTGCTCGTCGCCGGCGCCGAGCCGGCCGCCATCCTCGCCACCACCTTCACGCGCAAGGCCGCGGGCGAAATCCTCGCCCGCGTGCTCGGTCGGCTCGCCCACGCCGCCGCCGACCCCGACGAGCGCCAGCGCCTCACCCACGATCTCGACCTCACCAACCTGCTCACCGACAGCGACTGTCTTGCCCTGCTCCGCCGCGTCGTGGCCGCGCTCAACCGCGTGAGCATCTGCACCATCGACAGCTTCTTCAACCGCATCGCCGGCGCCTTCCGCCTCGAGCTCGACCTGCCCGTCGAGCCGCGCCTGCTGGATGAAGCCCATCCGCTGGCCGGCCAGGTCCGCCGCGACGCCGTCGAGGCCCTGCTCGGCGAAGCCGTCGACAACGACAGCGACGACAAGGACGCGGGCCTGGCCGTCATGCTCGAACTGCTCCGCCGCACCCACCACGACATGGCCGCCCGCTCCGTCACCGGCGCCATCGACGAGCTCGTCCGCGACCTCTACGACATCTACCGCCAGGCCCCCGCCCCCGAGCTCTGGGCCCGCCAGACCCATCCGGCAGGGCTCATGGACGACGACGAGCTCGTCGCCGCCATCGAACGGCTCGCGGAGGCCGGCCACCACGTGCCCACCACCAACGCGGGCAAGCCCAAGTCGCGCTGGGTCAACGCGCTGAAAAAAGACGTCACCCAGGCCCAGGCCCGCGACTGGCGCGGCCTGCTCAGCTCGGGCCTGGCCAAACTCGTCGCCCTCGACCAAGGCACCTACTACGGCGATGAAGTCCCCGCGCCCCTGGCCGACGCTTACCAACCCCTCGTCGACCACGCCCTGGCCGAGCTCCGCCGCGACCTCGCCTGGTGGGGCGAAGCCACCCACGAGCTGCTCGCCCGCTACGACAGGCAGATCACCCGCCTCCGCCGCGAGCAGCGCGTCGTGCTCTTCTCCGACCTGACCCACAAGCTCGCCCGCGAGCTGCCCCTCGCCGCCCCCGAGCTCTGGCTCGACATCCACTTCCGCCTCGACGGCCAACTCCACCACCTCCTGCTCGACGAGTTCCAGGACACCAGCCTCGAACAGTGGCGCGTCCTCGGCCCGCTGGCCGACCA
>SLDI01000267.1:0-3401 GCA_007125385.1 Phycisphaeraceae bacterium
AGGCGCAGTGCCCAAGCGTTCACGGCGCCAGCGGAGCGCACGACGCTCCATGACTCGCCGGTGCTGCGCTTCACGCCCACGGCGTGGGCGAAGCTGCACTACTTCTGCCACCGCAATGGCACCGAGATCGGTGGCTTCGGCCTCACCGCCGCGGACGACCCGCTGCTGGTCATCGACCTGCTCACCGTCAAGCAGCAGGTGACCTCGGTGAGCGTGGACTTCGACGACGAGGCGGTGGCCGACCTGTTCGACGCGCAGGTCGACGCGGGCATCCCGCCCGAGCGGTTTGCCCGCATCTGGTGCCACACGCATCCCGGTCACTCGGCGGCCCCCAGTGGCACGGACGAGGAGACGTTCGCCCGCGTCTTCGGCCGCTACGACTGGGCGGTGATGTTCATCCTCGCGCGCCAGGGCGAGGCCTACGCCCGTCTGCGTTTCAACGTCGGCCCCGGCGGTGAGGTGCTCATCCCGGTCGCGGTGGATTACACCCGGCCGTTCGACGGAGCCGACCACGCCGCGTGGGAGGCCGAATACGCCGCGCACGTGCAGCCGGTGGCCGAGACGTTCGGCTCATTCAACACTGGCGAACTCGACGCGTTCGATGACCTGGACGCATGGCCGGACGACGGCCTCGCCGATTCCGGGGGCGAAGTCGAGGCCGTCGGCGACCTTGACGACCTGGCACGACTGCTTGAACACGATACGGAGGTTTGACCATGAACATGAACGCAAGACACAACCAGCAGCACGACAACGGACGCGCGGACCGCGATGACTTCGAGGGCATGCCGGTGATCCACCGCTACACGCGCGCTCAGGCCATCGAGGACGGCGTGCTCGTGGACCTGACCGCCTGGGCGAGCGAGACCGGCTTTATCGTGCCCGTGGCCTGCACCAGCGCGGTGTGGCACGGCTACATCGTTCCGCCCGAGGACACCAGGGCACAGGGCCAGTCCGAGCGTGGGCGGGCGCACGACATGCTGTTCCTGCTGTTCCATGCGATCCGCCACACCAACCGTGAGGGCAACCTGATCCATTACAGGGTCGGCTTCCTCATGGCCGGCGGCAGGCACGAGACCGTCGAGATCAAGGCCCACTGCGGCCCGGGCGACCACGGCGAGCCGGTCATGACCCTCATGCTGCCACACGAGGATTAGGATCCCTCGCGCCAATCGGTGGGGCCACTGTCGACAACCCGGCGATCGCCTGCCACCTCCGACAGCTCATTGAAGCGGGCACCGGCCTTCTGCCGTCGACACGGCATCGCTGAACCCCAGCCCGTCTGACCCACATTCCTCGCTTCCGCACGGTGCGGCAGCGGTTGTGTTTTTCCCCCCACGACCGCCCCGCGCCCCGGGGCGGTCCCTGCATCAAGGAGCGTCCCATGTGCGACAACACGATCAACCTCGACCCATCCACCGTTGGCACGGCTGACACCGCCGTCAGCCCATTCATCGACATGCTGCCCCGCGTGCAGCGCAACGCTGGCCGGGCCTTTCGCCACCTGCCCATCGAGGCGCGCGAGGAGGCCGTGCAGGAGACGGTGGCCAACGCCTTCGTCGCCTACGCCCGCCTCGCCGAGCGCGGCCGCGAGCATGTCGCGTTCGCGGTCCCACTGAGCCGGTACGCGATCAAGCAGGTGTGCGTCGGCCGCCGCGTCGGCACGTCAACCAACAGCCGCGACCTCATGGCCAGCCCCACCCGCCAGGATCGGCCCCGCCGGGTCTTCCACGGCCATTGCCCGGATCAGTGGCAGACGCTGCTGGCCACCGGCCCCGGCCGTCGCTGTGGCACGCCCGCGGAGCAGGCGGCGTTCCGGATCGACTTCCGCACCTGGCTGCGCACGCTGCCCGCCCGCCATCGCCGCCTCGCGCTGCTGCTCGCCCGCGGCGAGCGGCCCGGACAAATCGCCAAACGCCTCGGCGTCACACCCCCCCGCGTCACGCAGATCCGCAGAGCCCTGTGCCAGCGCTGGCAACAGTTCCAGGGCGAGGCAGACACCCACCTCGCATGACCGCGCGTCTGTACAGCGAGCTGCCGGCGAGCAGCCGACGCTGGACACCATCCATCGTTCTTACCTCATATGGAGATGCATCATGACTGAACGTGATCTTCGACAACGCGACATCGTGCCCCCCGATCGGCTGGCGGCCTGCCAGGTGAGCGTCATCGGCGTCGGCGCCATCGGCCGGCAGGTCGCCCTGCAACTCGCGGCCATCGGCGTGCCGCGTCTGCAGCTCATCGACCCGCAGATCGTCGAGACCGTCAACCTCGCTGCCCAAGGCTACCTCGAAGAGGATCTCGGCCAGCTTAAGGCCGAGGCCACGGCTCGGCTGTGTACGCGGATCAACACGCACGTCACCATCGCCCCGGTCATCAACCGCTTCCGCCGATCGCTGCCGGAACTGGGCAACGTGATCTTCTGCTGCGTCGACAGCATCGAGACCCGCCGGCTGATCTGGCACGCCGTGAAGGACCAGGTCATCCTGTTCGTGGATGGGCGGATGAGCGCCGAGACGATCCGCGTGCTCACCGCCGCCGACGAGCCATCGCGCCGTCACTACGCCACGACCTTCTTCGCCGGTAGCGAAGCCTTCCAGGGCGCCTGCACCGCCCGCAGCACGATCTTCACCGCCAACATCGCGGCCGGGCTGATGATCGAACAGTTCACCCGCCACCTGCGCCAGCTTCCCCTGGACGCGGACCTGCAACTGAACCTGCTCACCAGCGAACTGACGGTGACGGAACCGGAGATCTGACGGCTGCTTCTTTCCTCCTACCCCTCGCGGCCGCACTTCTGGCCGCGATTTTTCCCCCAGCCAGCGAGAGCTCTATCTCCCGGGCAGCGTCGGCGGCGCCTACTCCTCGGCGCGCAGCTCCGCAAGCTGACGCTCGATGCTTTCGATCGCCTCGGCGAGCTGGTTGCGGGCCTCGTCGCGCGCCGCACGCAGCTGCTCGATCTGCTCGCGTGCTTCGGACAACTGCTCCTCGATCGCCTCGCGTTGCTCACGCGCCTCGGCCAGATCGGCTTCGAGCTGCTCGACCCGCTCGGCCAGCTCGCGCCGCCGGGCCTCTTCCGCCCCCACGCGCTCGCCGAGGGCCTCCACACGCTGCTCGCTCTCCTCCAGGGCCGCGCGCTTCTGCTCCAGCTCCTGCTCCGCCTCCTTCAGCTCCAGCTGCGCGACCTCCAGCTCCCGGCTCAGGCGCTGCGTTTCCTCCGGCCCCTGGCAGCCGGCCAGCGTCATCACGGCGATCACGGTGAGCCCAACTCCATAGCCCTGGCATTTCCGCAACATGATCGGTGCTCCCACTCCACGAGTCGTCAACACGGCGCAAACGCTCACGCCCGGCGACGCAACCCTGATGTGAGGATCCAGGCAACTCTCGACCACGAGTGTATC
>SLDI01000707.1:0-3397 GCA_007125385.1 Phycisphaeraceae bacterium
GTCGGGGTGCTTTCAGAGATCGGCTCTGTCGCCTCGGCTGATAATCGGATCGAGGTATCGGTCGTCGCGAAGCTAAACGCCGACCAGAGGTTTCGTGGCGTACAAGTTAATGACAAGGGGATCTTAGGGGCTACGGTACTCGTCTCCGTTGACGACCTGATGCCGATAGCTAATGCCCTCGACAAAGCGAGTGAATCTGCCGTGCAGCGGCGGACATTCGAGCGCACGACAAACAACGTGCGCGTCACGGGGGAGGGGGGTTCAGTCGAAATCCGATCCATGTCAGACCGGATCAGGATTAGCCGTGACCGGATCGAATTTGACGCCGATAATGCAGCCATGCTCGCGCAATTGTTCAGACGGGGCTTCCAGAACATCCAGTGGCTAAATCCACGTTTGGACGCACTTGATCCGAGCGTAGACGTGCAGGAGGAAGAGTGGTGAGGTGCACGCTGCTCGCTGCAACCCTAGTGCTCTTGACTGGGTGCATCGGATCCCCACCAAGCCGGACACAGATGACGACCATGTCTCCTGCTGAACTGCTGGAGGCAACCCGTTGGTATGCCGTTGATCCGAGTTACTTAAGGTGGGGTGAATGGACACCATCCACTTTCAAACGCGATCTACGCCATCAAATTGTCGAGGCGCATCCCGACTGGCCACAGGACGTTCGCGAAGCGGTTCGAGAAGGCAAGATCCGTCCCGGTATGACGGCAGAACAAGCACAAGCGAGTTGGGGGCCGCCGGCAGCGAGGCGGACACGTCGTACGCCAGGGCTCGTGGAGGAGATCTGGGGCTACGGCCGCCCGAGATACGGGCACACCTACAGCAGCCCGTATTCCCGGCGGACGCGGCTGTATTTCAGGAACGGTGAGCTAGACTGGTGGGTCCTGGATGACCGTTAACATCGTTAATGATCGTTTTCGATGTTCAGCACGCAAAGTCACGCGTGTCCGGGCGCGTGAGGTACAGTTCGGCCGCCAGATGTCAAAGCCTCTCGCACGCACAATACTGTGAGTGAATACAGGTGTGCAGTTTTGTCAGTGCCCCTTGTCGTCCACATCCCGAATATAGCCGCGCCCGGGTCGTAGGCACAGACAGCGTCATGGCACAGGGGCGGGCTCGTCGGTCGTCCCGGTCGGCAGCTTGCGGGCGGCCCGGCCTCGGCGGGCACGGGCACGCCTACGATCCCCAGGCACCACGCTCAACGCATAAAGGTGCCGACCATGACCGACAACCGGATGGAACTGCTGACGCTGCTGAGCCCGGGGCCGGCCCACGCGGCGCAGGTTGGCCTGGTGGCGGGCGACCTGGGCGTGGGGCGCAGCACGGTCAAGGATCTCGTCGGCCAGCTTCAGGCGTCGGGCTTCGATGTCGTGTGCCACGAAGACCGCGTGTGGGTTGCCCGCCCGGGCTGGGAGCACGCTGAACGCGCGGCCGAGCGGTACCTGGCTCGGCAACCGGATTGAGCGGGGCTCGTGATGGCCATGCCCGCGTCGGCGTTGTGATCGCCGCCGCTCGCGGTTAGGGTGCAGGTGCGCCTCGGCCGTGGGCGCGATCGCCGGCGGCCGAAAGCACATGACCACGCCCTGCCGCCTCCCTCCGACTGGAGCCCAGCATGTTTGTCCTGACCGACACAGCCCGAGCATTCTTGAGCAAGCTTCTCGATCAGGCGCAGGCGCCGGAGGGGGCCGCCGCCCGTGTCGTCCACGAGAAGGAGGGCCTGACCCTCTCGATCGATCACCCGCAGGAGGGCGACGAGACCTTCGAGTATGAGGGTCGCACGGTCCTCATGCTTGCCCCACAGGTCGCCGAGGCGCTCGATGGCCGAACCCTCGACGTGGTAGAGGGCGAGGAGGGGCCCACGCTGGCGGTTCAGGACAACGAGTAATACGGCGATGGTCCGCGGCCGGCCACAGCCGATGTTCATCGCACCGAGCCAGGAGCCGGCGCCCAGCCTGTTCCGCATCGTGGCTTTCAGAGTGCCCGCATGACCGAACCGCCCGCGATGGAGACGTTCCCGGGGCCGCTGCCGCGTTTCGAACCGGGCCAGCTCGTGCAGCACCGGCGGTACGGCTACCGCGGCGTGGTTGTCGATTTTGACCTGCGCTGCCGGGCCCCGGAATCGTGGTACCGCAAGAACCGGACGCAGCCGGAGCGCGATCAGCCGTGGTACCACGTGCTGGTCGATGGCTCGACGCTGGTGACCTACGCCGCCGAGACGAGCCTGGAGCCGGATGCCACGCAACAGCCGGTGCATCATCCGCTCGTGCCCCACTTGTTCGACGCGTTCGCCGAGGGCCTCTACGAGCGTAACGGTGAGCCCTGGCCGGGCTGGGACGCGGACGACGAGGCGACGTGAAGCACGAGGCGCGGTGGCCATGGATGAGACGGCCCAGTACACGTGCCCGCACTGCGGCGAGTTGATCCAGGTTGCGGTCGATCCCACCGGCGGTGACGCCCAGACCTACGTCGAGGATTGTCCGGTCTGCTGCAACCCGAACCTGCTGCGTGTGCGGTTCGATCGCCACGGCGAGGCGGAGGTGATGGCCGAGCCGGCGCAGTAACCCTGGTCGGCGACGCGTCGGTCGGCGACACGGCCCAACTGCTGCTCCAAGCGGGTCGACTCGTCGCGGGGCGGGGGTGGATTACAACACGCGTCGCCCGCACTGGACGTTGATCCCGGAGGCCGGCGGCGACCCCCTGGCGCCGGAGAATGTGTACGCCAGGGGCATGACGGTGCGGCTGCCGGCCTGGCACCCATGGGCGAAGCAGGTGAAGGAGCAGTTGGATCAGATGATGTTCAGCGACGCAGCGTAGCGGCGGGCCGGTCTCCCAGGACAACCGGCCCAGAGATTCCGGCTGAAAACCGTGGCAAGACAATCTCTTTCACTTCCCCAGCAGTTCCAGCCGCTTTCTCGCCTCGCGCTTGCCCAGGCCCCGGATTGCCGCCCAGCCGGCCAGTTGCTGCTGGCGAGGCTTCGTCTTGGCGTTCTCCCAGTTGTAGATCGTCAGCCCGCTGACGCCCACCAGCTTCCCATAGTCCTCCTGCGACAGGCCCAGCTTCTCGCGGTGGGCCTTGAGCCACTTCGGTGAGAACCGCACCTGCTCGGCCGTCTCCGCCGGCGGCTGCTCCGCCACCCGTTTCTGTTCCTGGCGGCGCAGGAACGCGACCTCCCGCGTCAGCTCCGCCACCTGCCGCTTGAGCTCGGCGATGTCGCGGCGGTAGCGGGCGCTGTCCTCGCGCAGCTTGGCGGTCTCGGCCTTGACCTCCGAGTGTCATTGGGCGCCCAAACCCAGCCACGGATGGGCGCGTTCAAAACCAGCCACGCTGCTGGAGGGTTCGCCTCGTAGCCTGACCGGCCCCGCGTCGGGGCTGGAGCGACACGATGGCGAA
>SLDI01000062.1:0-3397 GCA_007125385.1 Phycisphaeraceae bacterium
CGCCGCGACCCCCGCCACCTCGACTTCGACTTCGACCTCGACCACCACCGGCAGCAGCTCGGCGTCGTCGGCTCGGCCGAGCTCGCCGCCGACGGGCATGCACGCGCGCACGTTCGAGCGGGCGGTGGCGCTGGCGGACGATGGCGACCCGGTCACGGCGCGGACGATGCTCTCGCGGCTGCTGTTCGATCACATCGACGAGCTGTCGCCCGGCGAGGCCCAGGCGGTACGCGAGCAGCTCGACCGGGTCAACGAGCGGCTGATCTTCTCCTCGGCCGTGCGCCGCGACGACCCGGTGGCGCAGACGCACACGGTCGCGCGCGGCGAGCTGCTGGGCTCGATCGCCAACCGCTACGCCCTGACCTACCACTTCCTGGAGCGCATCAACGGCATCGACCACCGCCAGCTCCAGATCGGCCAGAGCCTGAAGGTGCTCAACGGCCCGTTCCACGCCCGCGTCATCAAGAGCCAGTTCATCATGGACGTGTTCCTGGAGTCGCCCGACGGCGAGCGGGTGTACGTCGCCGGCTACCCGGTGGGCCTGGGCGCGGACGACTCGACCCCGCCGGGACGCTGGGTCGTGACGCCGGGCCGCAAGGTGGTCAACCCGGACTGGCGCAACCCGCGCACGGGCGAGTACTTCTCCAGCGACGACCCGGAGAACCCCATCGGCGGGTTCTGGATCGCCCTGACCGGGCTCGACGAGGACAACCGGGATCTGACCGGCTACGGGATCCACGGCACGATCGAGCCGGAGTCGATCGGCGAGCAGCGGTCGATGGGCTGCATTCGGCTGGGCGACGGGGATATCGACGTGCTGTTCGAGATGCTCGTCGGCGGACAGAGCACGGTGGAGGTGCTGCCGTGAGGTGAGCGGGGCGATTGGCGATTGATGGTCAGGGGCTCTGAAAAACCGCGAAGAAGCGAAGCAGGCGAAGGACGCGAAGAGGGATTCATCTGGTTTATCACAGCCGCTCGCGGCTTCGCGAAGCCCCAAGCGACCCACCAATCGCCCCTTATCGATCGCCAATCGCCCGTCACTGCCCGCGGTACTCGGCGGCGCTGGTGCAGGTTTCGCGTACGCGCACGAGGCTCAGCAGGGGGAGCGTGGGCTTGAGGCGGTCCCAGATCCACTTGGCGAGCAGTTCGGCGGTGGGGTTCTCCAGGCCGGCGATGTCGTTGAGCAGGCGGTGGTCCAGGGCGTCGTGGATGGGGGCGAGGGCGGCCTTGATCTCGCCGAAGTCGAGCAGATAGCCCTTGTGCGGGTCGACGTCCCCCTCGACGACGATGTCGACCTTGAACGAATGGCCGTGCATCCGCCGGCACTTGTGGCCGTCGGGGAAGGTGGGCAGCCAGTGGGCGGCTTCAAAGTCGATGGTCTTGGTCAGCGAGACGCGCATGGGTCACCGGCTATTTTAGGCTTTGTCCGGAAAGCGGGTGGCAGGGCTTGTCCTGCGGGACAAGCCGTGGCACCCTCCCTGATCCGGCTCAGGACGGGTGTCGGAGATCAGGACCAGGAGTGAGCATGGATGAGCGCCAAGAGCTTGCAGCGGTGTCCGTGGTGTGGCGTGGATGCTGATTACGTGGCCTACCACGACCGCGAGTGGGCGGTGCCGCTGCACGACGACCGCCGGCTGCTGGAGATGCTCATCCTCGAAGGGGCGCAGGCGGGGCTGAGCTGGATCACGATCTTGAAGAAGCGGCCGGCGTATCGGCGGGCGTTCGAGGGCTTCAACGCGGAGAAGGTGGCCCGGTACGGCGAGGCGGAGGTGGCGCGGCTGATGGGCGACGCCCGGATCGTGCGCAACCGGCTGAAGATCGAGGCGGCGATCGGCAATGCGCAGGCGTTCCTTGAGGTGCGCGAGCGCGTCGGCAGCTTCGATGCCTTCATCTGGCAATTCGTCGATGGCCGGCCGATGCAGCGGCGTCGGCGGCGGCTGAGCGAGGTGCCGGCCCGAACCTCGGTGTCCGATCGCATGAGCCGGGAGCTCAAGCGCTGCCGATTCCGGTTCGTGGGCTCGACGATCTGCTATGCGTACATGCAGTCGGTGGGGATGGTCAACGACCACCTGGTGCGGTGCTTCCGGCACGAGCAGGTGTGGGGGCTTGCCTCGCCTTGATGGCGGATCGGCGCGGGGCAGGGTCCGTCGCGATCAGCGCGGCGGTGTCACGCTGAGGCCGTTGTTCGGGCTGGCGGCGGGGGGTATACTGCCGGACGACCTTTCGTCGACCCGGGAGCCGGCTTGACCTCCTTACAGGACATTGCGCAGGAGCTGAACGTCAGCGTTTCGCTCGTCTCGAAGGTGCTCAGCGGCCGAATGAGCACGTCGGGGGCGAGTCCGCGCACGGCCCAGGCGATCCGCGCCAAGGCGCGGGAGTTGGGGTATCGGCCGAACCGGGCGGCGAGCGCGCTGGCGTCGGGTCGTCAGCAGGTGCTGGGGGTGTTTCTGCACCGCACGGGGACGCGTGGCTCGGGGCTGACGGCTTCGCTGCTGGGCGGGATCAGCCGGGCGGCGGCCGAGGCGGATCAGCGGCTGTGGCTGGAGTTCTTCCAGACGACGCAGCAGTTCCGCCGGCGCCAGCCGGACATCCACCGCAGCGACGTGGACGGGATGATCGTGGGCGGGATTGCCCACAGCGAGCTGGCGCCGGAGCTGCTGCGGGCCGAGGCGGCGGGGGTGCCGATCGTGACGGTGCACGAGGCGGGGATTCACCCGGAGCTGCCCAACGTCGGGGCGGACCAGTCGGCGGGCATCGCGATGGCGACGGCGCATCTGCTGGAGCAGGGGGTGCGGCGGCCGATGCTCATCGGCGTCGCGCCGGACGTCAGCGACGCCACGGAACGGGCGATCCGCGCCGGGTTCGAGCGGGCGCTGGCGGGGCGCGGCATGACGGTGTCGCGGGAGCAGGTGTTCCATCTCGAGGGCGGCGGCTACACGTACGAGGCGGGGGCGGCGGCGGTGGCGCACTGGCTGGAGCGGGGCCTGAGCTTCGACGGGATCGTGGCGGTGTCCGACCTTCAGGCGCTGGGGGCGATGCACACGCTGCTTCGGCGCGGGGTGTCGATCCCCGAGCAGGTGAAGCTGGTGGGCGTGGACAACTCGCCGCTGGCCGAGGCGGCGATCGTGCCGCTGAGCTCGATCTGCAAGCGCTACGAGCAGCGCGGGCGCATGGCGGTGCAGATGCTCATGAAGCGGATCGACGGCCAGGACGTCGAGTCGGTGACGATCACGCCCACACTCTACCCGCGTGCCTCCTCGCTGGCGGCGGGCTAAAGCGCCGTCAATCCATTCGTCGCGGATGGGGTGCCACTCAACGCCGTGAACTTTGCGCGTGGCGGCGCTGATGTAGGGTGGGTAGAGCGCAGCGAAACCCACCGCGAACGTTGTGGATCCTC
>SLDI01000161.1:0-3397 GCA_007125385.1 Phycisphaeraceae bacterium
CAACGACCCGGGCTCGACGCAGAGCAACATCGACCTCGGCGAGCTGATGCAGCGGATGGTGCGGCTGCTGTTCGAGCCGCTGGGCGACCGCGTCGCGGCGGTGACGCTGCACCTGAGCCCGCGCTACAACGTGAGAATCTGGAGCGACGAGATGGACTACGTGGTGATCCGTCAGCAGTACGAGTTCTCCGCCGCCCACCGCCTGCACGTGCCGGCGCTGAGCGATGCGGAGAACCAGCGGATCTTCGGCAAGTGCAACAACCCGGCCGGTCACGGGCACAACTACCGCCTGGAGGTGGCGGTGCGGGCGCCGATCAACGAAACGGGGCGCTCGCTTGACGTCGAGGAGCTCGACCAGGCGGTGCACCGGCACGTCCTGGAGCACCTGGATCACACGCACCTGAACCAGGACGTGCCGGCGTTCGCCGAGCTCAACCCGTCGGTGGAGAACATCGCGCAGGTGATCTGGCAGATGCTGCGCGAGCCGGTGCGCCGGCTCGGTCCCGCGGCCGAGGCCGCCCGCCTCGAGGAGATCCGCGTCTGGGAGACCGAGAAGACGGTGTGCACCTACCAGGGCGAGCGGGATTGACGGCCAAGGCGCTGAACCGCGAGCCAGCGAAGCAGACGAAGCACGCGAAGCGGAACAGGATGGCACGGACCTTCGCGTCCTTCGCTTTCTTCGCACCTTCGCGGTGAACACGGGAACCCAGACGTGCCCGACCCGGATGAACTCGTGCGACTGACGTTGCTGGTGGTGCTGGTGCTGCTGCTGGGGCTGGTGGCGCTGGGCATCGTTCTTGCCCTGATCGCCGCCTGGCGCAACGTCGCGCGGCGCGAGAAGCTGCTGGAGCAGGGCCGTCGGCTGCGGGCGCGCCACCGCGAGGCCGGCGGCGAGCGCCCGCCGAGCACCGACGCCTGGCGCATGGCCGGTGAACGCCTCGAGGTCGAGCTCGAGGACGAGGACGACGAGGACCGGCCCGGCGACGGCCATGATCCGCCCGACGATGAGGATGACGATGACGATGACGACGAGGGCGATGAGCTGCGCCGTCGGCGGCTGTGAAGAGGCTTTTCGGACCCCCCGCCAATCGCGGCGGTGGGTGGCAGGTGGGTAGAGTGAAGCGAAACCCACCCTGCAGCGACGTCCTGGCGTGGGGTGCGACGAGCTCAGGCACGCTTGCCGCGGGTCTCGTCGGCGATCCACTGCACGAACGCGGCGTCGCCTTCGACGATCGGCCAGGCGACGACGCAGGGCGTGTCGTAGCTGTGCAGCTCGCGCACCTTGGCGTTGATGGCGGGGAAGTCCTCGCGGCTGGCCTTGGCCAGAAGCGCGACCTCCGCCTCGCGCTGCACCGCCCCGTCCCAGTAGAACATCGAGTCGATCCGGCCGAGGATGTTGACGCAGGCGGCCAGGCGGGCCTCGATGAGCCCCGCGGCGAGGCGGCGGGCTTCGTCGTCGTCGGAGGCGGTCATGTAGACGGTGATGGCGTCGGGCATGGGGGGATCGGGGATCGGGGATCGAGATCGGAGCCGTTAACGCCCGTCCTGAGCGAGTCCGCGAGCGAAGGGCGGGATTTCCCCGGACACCGTCCGACCGTGCGCACAAGTCAACAGGACACTTGTCTGGAAATCCCGCCCTTCGCTTCGCTCAGGACGGGCGTTAAGCAGGCGCACCCGCAAGCTCCGCACCGTCGGCAACACGCCAACGCGCCCCCTCGCGCTCGACGCGCCGATACAGCGTGTCGCGCTCGACGGGCTCATAGCCCGCCTCGCGGATGACCCGGCAAAGCGCGTCGACGGTTACCTCCTGGTGCGTGTCGGCGCCGCCGACCTTCGTGATGTCGTACCAGACGACCGTGCCGTCGATGTCGTTGACGCCCCAGTCGAGGCTGAGCTGAGCGAGCTCGAGCGTCTGCATGATCCAGAAGGCCTTGATGTGCGCGAAGTTGTCGAGCATCAGCCGCGCCACCGCGAGCATCTTGAGATCCTCGAGCCCCGTGGGCCCGTGCAGGTGCTCGAGCTCGGAGTCGTCGGGGACGAACGGCAGCGGGATGAGGGTCTGGAAGCGGCCGGCGTGGCCGGCGTCGATCGCCTCGTCCTGGGCTTCGCGGAGCAGGCAGAGGTGGCGGATGCGGTCTTCATGGGACTCGACGTGGCCGTAGAGCATCGTGGCGTTGGAGCACAGGCCGATCTCGTGGGCGACGCGGTGGACGTCGAGCCATTTGTCGGAGCGGATCTTGCCCTTGAAGACCTCGTCGTGGACGCGGTCGTCGAAGACCTCGGCCCCGCCGCCGGGGATCGAGCCGAGCCCGGCGTCCTTGAGGTCCGTCAGCACGGCGTGCAGATCGCGCGGCCGCTTGCTGATGCGGGCCAGATGCACGATCTCGACGGCCGTGAACGCCTTGATGTGCAGGCCCGGCGCCGCGTCGCGGATGGCGCGGAGCATGTCGGTGTAGTAATCGAAGCCAAGCCAGGGGTGCAGCCCGCCGACGATGTGCATCTCGGTGGCGCCCTTGTCCGCGGCGTCGCGGGCCTGGGCGACGACCTGGTCGATGGAGAACTCGTAGGCCCCGGCGTCGCCGCGCTTGCGGTGAAAGGCGCAGAACTTGCACGACAGCGCGCAGATGTTGGAGTAGTTGAGGTGGCGGTTGATGTTGTAGTAGGTGGCCCGGCCGTGGCGCGCGAGGCGCACGTGATGGGCGAGCTGGCCCAGCGTCCAGATGTCGCGCGTGCGCAGCAGGGCGAGGCCGTCGGCACCGCTCAAGCGCTGGCCGGCGTGGACCTTGTCGGCGATGGGGGCGAGGGCGGGGTCCGTCATGTTGGCCATGATAGTGGCGTAACGGGGCCGATGCAGCCCGGCCGGCGAGCGCGGCTAGGGCGCCTTGACGCGGGTCATCCGCAGGCTGAATCCGTCATCCGACGTCACCAGCAACGTCTCAGCATCCAGAAGCTGGGCGCGGCCGGTGATCGTCGGCATTGTGGAGGCGAAGCTGATCTGCTCGCCCTCCGGCTGCCAGGTGCCGGCGAAGCCGGCCACGGGGCTGCCTTGATCGTTGTCCAGCGCCGCGCTGAATGTCTGGTCTTCGTTGACAATGAGCGTGACGCTGGCGGCCCCCGGCGGCGGATTGTCCGGCAGCGCGTCGGCGTGCCAGTTCCCGATGACCGACGGGGCGGAACCGCCGCACCCGACGAGGTTGGCCGTCAGCACCAAGGCGGACAGAAGCGCGATCGTACGCATGGCGATTGCTCCAGAATGAAAACATTACAGAAGTGGCACCCGCAATGTTGAGAAGGTAGATCGGTGCTCGCGTCCTGTCAAGCGATTTCGTCCTGTCAAGCGATTTTAAATACTCACACTGACCGATAGGAATCCACTCCCCCCGGGAGGGGGCAGGGA
>SLDI01000168.1:0-3393 GCA_007125385.1 Phycisphaeraceae bacterium
CTACGTAAAGGGCAGCCCGGCCACGCCGCGGAAGGCCCGTTGACGAGTAAGCCGACTTGGTTCAGCACCTGCGCGTGCCGAACCAAGTCGGCTTTTTTTTGTGCGCGAGGTCAAGCGGGAGCGGCGTCGCTCAAGCGAGACTGGAATGTAACCGTGTCGGATGAGGGAACGTGACCGTCAGATCGCCGAAGGAGGGACACGGCGTCTGGCAACCATAATGATCAGTCGATCAAGCAAAAGGGAGAAGGACATGCATCGATTCAATGACGCAAAACACGACCAACACACAAGCGGCCATCGCAGGGTCCCGGTGGCCCGAAGCTACTCGGAGATCGCCCGGATCCTCGCCGAGCGCGAGGGCGCGCCCATCAGCCCGGCCGAGGTCGAGCATCAGTTCCGAAACGCGGAGAGAAAGCTCGCCCACGCCACTCGGGCTGACCCAGTAATTGCTCGCTGGCTGGCAGGCGTAGCGTTCCCGCCCGCAAAGCGGTCTTGACCCGGCGGCAAGGCCGCGGTTCGTCACGACTCGAGCGAGGAGTACACCTCCTTGGCCGATGCCCGGGCCTTGGACGCGTAACGAAACGGCCGCGCCGCGTAGGCAGCGGTTGCAGGTGACGTGGCGACGGCTGCACGTGGGGCGCTCAACCCGCCACCAAGCCAAGGCCAGGCGTCCACCACACGTTCGGCATTGCCTGCATGCTTGTACGAGACAAGCTGCGTGCCGGTCTCGGCGGGCGCATTGAAGCGCGGCCTACCTCACGCCGGCCGCAGTCACCTCGCTGCCCGCCGTCCCGCTTCGGGTGTGTCTCCGCCGGAATCGGTCGGCGATGCTGTCGTGATGTTGTGTGGCAACCGGGAATCAGCCCTGTTACGCCCGGGCCGCGCGGCCGCCGAACAGCGTGAGCGACAGGCCGCCGACCGCCAACGCGGCGCCGCCCACGAGATACCACAAGGTGGTCTCGGTGAACCGGCCCGTGAAAAAGTGGTTCACCTGATCCGCCATCGACTCCGATGCGTTGATGCCGATGATGAGCAGGCCGATGCCGACGACAAGCAGCACCACGCCCGCGATACGCAAAATGGTCATGAGAGGCTCCAGGCAGGAGGGGTCGGTTTACCGCGGCCGGTCGTTGCCTTTGCCGATCGGCGCCGCAGGGGTGGCCGTCGCGCTACGCGGCGATCCGACGGCCTTGAATCACGTTGATGATCACCACAACCAGGGCGATGACCAGCAGGATGTGGATCGCTCCGCCCAGGGTGTAGGAGGTCATCAGGCCAAGCAGCCACAACGCCAGGATCAGGATGGCGATTGTCCAGAGCATGATCGGATCCTTTCAAGTTGGCGCGGCCTCATGCGCGAGGCCGACACAGTGTGCGTTTCAATAACGGTTCGCTGACGCCGGTTCGAAATGGCGAGCATTGGCCGTATTGGCTGGCCCGACGTGCAGCAGCGCCCTGAGTTCGTCCAGCGGTGCGGCGGGCGGCGCGACGTACATTAAGGCGCGGCCGTCGTAGGCGTGGTAGCAGTAGCGGTACGTGCCCGGGAAAAGAGGCAACGCCGTCCGCCACATCCCCTCGCCGCAAGAACGCAAGGGAACGATGCGCGCCTCCGCCTGGTCAACGGCGCCAATGACCAGCGACACGTGTTGCGCCGTCGTGCATTGCACCTGGAAGACGTGTTGTGTCAAGACTGAATCGTGGTTCATCATCGGAGTCTCGCTGTGTGTTATGCGTCCGGTCTGCCGGCTTGTGACAGACGCGTCCTTGGAGCAATCACGCTGAGGGGGTGTCGGGGTCGGGCCGCGGGGCAATGGTGACATGGGCAAGCGCCTTGGCCCGGACCACCGGCGGCGCGGGGACAGGCAAAGCCAGCGCCTGACGCGCCCGGGCCTTGTATCGATACAGGTACATGGCGGCGACCGACGCCGCGACAGCCAGCAGAAGGGACAGGATCATGACGGCGTACATCGGTTCCTCGTTTCAGGATCAGTGGGGGGTCGCAACGGGGTTGAACACGGTTAACTCAGATCAGTGTCATTGCAGGGCCAAGGCAAGCGGGCGGACGCCAGCCGTGGTAGGAGCCACGGCTGGCGATCGTGCCCGCTTTTCCGCTCGACGGCTCTCCCAACCGCCGAATCCAACGCCGGCGCGAGGCCGGCCTTGCTCCCTCCGCCCTGTGTTCTCATCGTGCCCTGACGCCTCGGGTCATCGCCCGTCCAGTGCGGCCGACGCCCTTGCGCCTCGTGCCCGGGTTCAATGCTGAGCCTTGCGGCGCGATCCCGCGCTTGCCCGGTTGAAGCCTGGGCGGCTTGCTCCCGGCAGAGGCGACAGCCGCCATCAGCCGCGCGTCGGCTTTGGGGTTCTTCCCGTTGAGCAACTCGCTGCGATCCGAGGTCGTGGGCAGGGCGTGAATCATGGCTAGGCTTCCTGTTCAGTCGTGCCTTGCGGCGTATCAAATGTTGCGATGGCTTGTGGCGGGGCTCGCCGCTTCGGCGTCCCGGTTCGTCTGTGACGCATCGGTACCTGTGCGACGCTTGGCGGCGATCGCCTCCGCGGTGGGCAGGCGCAGCTTCCACGCCAGGCCCGTCAGCGCCAGGCCACAGATAAGCAGATGGCTGATGTCCAGCTCCCACCAGCGCAACCCGTGACGGGCGGACGTGGGAAAGGCATGGTGGTTGTTGTGCCAGCCTTCGCCCATGCCCAGCACGCCGAACACGGGGTTGTTGCGGCTGTGGTCGCGGGTCTGAAACGGCGTCGCGCCCCAGAGGTGGCATGCGGAGTTGATGCTCCACGTCACGTGGTGCACGAGAAAGATGCGGACGAGCCCGCCCCAGATGAAGCCTTGCAGCGCGCCCATCCAGCTCATGGTGATCAGCCCCACGACCGCCGCGGGCAGGATCAGCCCAAGGATCACCCACACGCCGAAGAGTCGGCTCACAACGCGCACCAGGCGATCGCCCAGCAGGTCGGGCACGTACCGCGCCAGCCCTGGCGCATCGACCGCAAAGAGCCAGCCGACATGTGCGTGCCACAAGCCGGCGACCAGCCCGCGCAGCCCCTGCCCATGCAGATGCGGCGAGTGCGGGTCGCGAACGTCGTCGGCGTGCTGATGATGCAGGCGATGCACGGCCGCCCATTTGACCACCGGGCCCTCGGCGGCCATCGATCCCAGCACCGCCAGCACCGCCTGAACGGGTCGGACGGTCTGAAAAGACCGATGCGTGAAGTAGCGGTGATACCCCATCGTAATGCCCAGCGTCGTCAGCACCGTCATGACGACGAGCATGACCAATGAAGACCAGGCGATGCCCCAGCCCCACAGCCAGGCGATGGCGCCCACAAAGGCGAGGAAGGGGATCACCACCACGATGAAGCTCGCCAGTCGCGTCGAAG
>SLDI01000642.1:0-3380 GCA_007125385.1 Phycisphaeraceae bacterium
ACATGCAGCGCACCGCCGAGCGCGCCGGGCGGCTGGGCATCCGGGTGCTGGTGTTCGGCTCGGGGGCGGCGCGGCGCCGGCCGGACGACGTCACGCCGGAGCAGGCGACGCGGCAGATCGTCGAATTCTGCCGGCTCGCCGGCGACCTCTGCGGCGAGCACGGCGTGACGCTGGCGGTCGAGCACCTGCGGCGCTCGGAGACGAACACGATCAACACGCTGGCGCAGTTGCGGCAGGTGCTGGAAAAGGTGAACCACCCGCACGTCGCGGCGCTGGTGGACAGCTACCACTACGGCGTGGAGGCGGACAACGCGGCGGAGGATCTGCTGGCGCTGGCCGGTCGCATCGCGCACGTGCACCTGGCCGAGCCGTCCGGCCGCCACGAGCCGGGCCAGCCCGCCGACGCGGAGCAGGCGTTCGACTTCGACGACTTCTTCAGCCTGCTGCGCAAGGCGGGCTACGACGGCCGCTTCAGCATCGAGGGGCGCCTGACCGGCCGGATCGAGCAGGTCGCCCCGCCCTGCCTGAGCATGCTGCGCCAGTTGTGGGGCGCCGCCGGGGCCGCGGTCTGAACGGCTGAACCTCGCGAGAGCCTGAGCATGTCCACCGACTGGCGAGCATTGCACGGCGGAGCGTTCGACGGCATGCCCGTGCTTGTCACGGGCGGGGCGGGCTTCATCGGCTCGCATCTCGTCGACGCGCTGGTGGCGCTGAACGCGCGTGTGAGCGTGCTCGATGACCTGAGCACCGGCGACGCGGGCAACCTGAGCCCCGCCACCGAGCGGGGTGAGGTGCGATTCGTGCATGGCTCGATCCTCGACGCCCCGGCGCTGAGCGACGCCATCACCGGCGCGCGCTGCGTGTTTCACCTCGCGGCGCTGGCGTCGGTGCCCGAGAGCATCGAGCGCCCGGAGGACTACCACGACGTCAACGCCACGGGCACGCTGCGGGTGCTCGACGCCGCGCGGCGCGCCGGCGCGGCCCGCGTGATCTTCGCCGCCAGCTCCGCGGCGTACGGCAACGCCGAGGCCCTGCCCTTGGCCGAGACAACCGAGCCGATGCCGCTGAGCCCGTACGCGGCGAGCAAACTCGCCGGCGAGGCGATCCTCCACGCCTTCGCCCACAGCTACGAAGCGCTCGACGCCGTGTCGCTGCGCTACTTCAACATCTTCGGCCCGCGTCAGAACGCCAACAGCGCCTACGCCGCGGTCATCGCCGCCTTTGCCGACGCCCTGACGCGCGGGCGGGCGCCGCGCATCTTCGGCGACGGCGAGCAGTCGCGGGACTTTACGGCCGTGGCCAACGCGGTGCACGCCAACCTGCTCGCCGCCGGCGCCGATGCACCGCTGCTGGGCCGGGTCGTGAACGTGGCCACGGGACGGCGCACGACGATCAACGAGCTGGCGCGGCGCATGGCGCGGATGCTGGGGCGCGACGACCTTTCGCCCGAGCACGCCCCGCCCCGGGCCGGCGACGCCCGCCACAGCGTCGCGGACCTGTCGCGGGCCCGCGCGTTGCTGGGCTACGAGCCCGTGGTCGATTTCGATGCCGGGCTGCAGGCGACGGTCGACTGGTACCGCGAGACGGTGGCGGCGACGCGGTAAAACGCTCCGCAGGCGCGCGGGGCTGGCGTCACGGCCACGCTGGGCGGCATCAATGTAGGGTGGGTAGAGCGAAGCGAAACCCACCACGAACGTCGTAGACCGTCGGCAAACCTGGTGGGTTTCGCTTCGCTCTACCCACCCTGCAACCTTCCGCGGCCGCAGCGTTGGGTGCGGCTGCCAAGGCGCCCCTGCATGCGCCGGCGGCGCCTCACGCCTCGTCGTCCGCGCGGTATGCCTTCTCGGCAACGTGGATGAAGAAGTCCGGCTCATCCTCGCGGTAGGTCTGGTGGAAGTCGCCGTAGGTGGTCACGCGTTGGAAGCCCACCTGCCGCATGAGCCCGCGGGTGTAGTCCTTGCGCAGCGGGAACATGTTCAGGTGGTAGGTGCTGCCGTCGGCGAACTGGTATCGGAAGCGGGCCAGGCCGTCGTCGACGTACTCGGGCTCGGCGGAGACGTTCTCGCCGCAGTAGTAGTACTTGTGCTTGGACGAGAAGCCGTGGTCGAGGATCCCGTCGTAGTTGCGCTGGTCGAGGATGAGCACGCCGTCGTGCCTGAGCGTGGCGTAGAACTCGGCCAGGGCCTTGCGCCGGTCGCGCTCGTTGAAGAGGTGGGTGAAGGAGTTGCCCAGGCAGATGACGGCGTCGAACTTGCCGTGCACGTCGCGGTTGAGCCAGCGCCAGTCGGCCTGGATGGTGCGCAGGATGTGCCCGCGTCCCATGCCGTTGTCGAAGGCCTTGGAGAGCATGTCGAAGCTGCCGTCGACGGAGACGACGTCGAAGCCGGCCTCGAGCAGGCGGACGCTGTGGAAGCCCGTGCCGCAGGCCACGTCCAGGACGCGTTTGGCGCCGCGCTTGGTCAGCTCGTCGATGAAGAAGCGGCCCTCGGCTTCGGCGCGGCCTTTCCAGTCGATCAGCTCGTCCCACTTGTCGACGAACCCGGGCACGTACTCTTCCTGGTAATGATCGGATTCGCGGACGGCCACGGGGTTGTCGCCAAAGGATTGCTCGGTTCTCGTCATGAAAGCACCTCGTTTGTTGATGGCGGAGACGGTCGCGCCGCAGCCACGGACGCGTGCCCACATGGCTGGCCGTCTCCCCGACCTTGGATGCTATGGCGGCCTGGCGGCTCGTCACGACGATGCGTGAGCACCCACCCGCCCGGCCGCACGCCCGGCCCCTGCCGGCAGACTTGCGCGATGCCCGCCCTGGGCCTCTTAGACGCCCCCGTCGGTCACGCCCCCGTGCGCGCCGGTGTCGGGGTCCCGATTCACCATCCCCCGCAACGACGCGGAGGATTCAGCCGCCCCCGGCACCCGGGCCAAGGGCGGCAGCCTTCAACCTAATGACTTGCCCGCCCCGCTTCAAGGCCCGACCCGCAGATCGCGCCGCGGAATCGGCCCGATCAAAGCCTAAGAAGTTCAACCACAACAGGTTAGTGACATGTGCAAAAGCAGGGGCCACGCCGTGAACCTCGGCCGTAGGGTGGGTAGAGCGCAGCGAAACCCACCACGCTGGCGGGAGATCCCCACTGCAACCGGTGGGTTTCGCTTCGCTCTACCCACCCTACATCAGCGCCGCACCGCAATGTGGATCGACCTGCCCCTCAGGGTACCGCGCCGCCGCAGCCGCGTCAGCGCCCGGCGTCGTGCGGATCTTCCCCGTCGTGCTCAACCCACGCCTTGACGAGCAGGTAGACGGCCCGGTCGTCGTTGCGGTGGCCGGGGCAGGGGAAGGGTTCGTTGGCATTCGGTCGTTGGCCGCTGGGCCCTGGCGGGCG
>SLDI01000160.1:0-3379 GCA_007125385.1 Phycisphaeraceae bacterium
GCCCGCGATCGGCGACGCCCAGAAACGCGCAGACCTGCGGCAGCAACGGCGCCGGCTCGCGCCCGAATCGCTCGTGCTCGATCACCAGCAGCGCGTCGCGATCAAAGTGCGCCAGGTATTGCTCCATCTGGTCCATGTATCGGCTGCTGTTGATGCACATGGTGTCCTCGGCCACGTGCCGCTCGAAACTGACGCGCACCGGCTGGCCCGGATAAAGCTCCTTGCTCACGCGGTGCACGTAGTGCGAGTACGCCCGGGCCACCGGCTCGCGCACCAGGTAGACGAGCTTCACGCCGGGCAGCGCCTCGGCGATGCGCCCCGCCGCGGCGGGCTGCTCCGGCCAGCGGGCGTAGGCGGTCGAGGCCTCGATCCGCACCGTCGCCGACTCGCCGCCGGCGAAAAGCGCCTCGTACCACCCGAACCCGCGCGACCACTTGTCATCGTGGGAGAAAAACTCGGGCTCCTTTTTGCGCGACACGAAGACCTGCTCATGCTGCTGCAAACAGCGCACCAGCGCGGTGGTGCCGGCCTTGGCGGCGCCGATAATCAGCGCGTTGGGCAGCCGCGACGCGTCCGCCATCGTCGATCGCTCCCCCCACGCAGCCGATCAACGATAGGCCGCAAAGACCTCACGCTCGATACTCATCGGACCACCCACGCCACCATCTTGACCGGCCCCCAGGCCCGCGCAGGTCTTGCGCCCAAAGCGCAAGAAGCAACCGCGAAGGGGCGAAGGAGGCGAAGGCCCGCAAGGAAGAAGAACGAACCGAGGATGAGCGGGATTCGCCATTCGCGCCGTCAGAGGGCCTTGAATCCAATCATGGCGGGGTGAATCCATTCATAGCGGGGTGCCACTGACAAGGCCGCTTCGGCCTTGTCAGTGCGCGATGCGATGCGGGCCGTCCTGCCGGTTCGCACTGACAAGCTCCGCGGACTCCGCTTGTCAGTGGCACCCCAGCCGCGACGAACTCGCCCTGACAGGGCGACGGGCTGTAGCCACGGGTGGAGCGAAGCGGAACCCGTGGTTGTGGCGAGCATTGAACGAGCCCCGCCCCGGCAGGGGCGGCGGCAGGGGGGATGCTCCATAGACCGCCCCCTCATCCCCGTGTTCCGCTGCGCGCCACCCGTGGCTACAACCCGTCCCGTCCGGGGCTGCGACAATCAGCAATCAGCAATCAGCAATCACACCGCCACCGCCTCCGGCTCGGGCAGCTCGTCGCAGAAGCTCGCCAGCGCTTCGAGGCTGGGGCTGCCGGCGTTGCGCACGTAGTAGCCGCTGGTCGCGGTGCCCACGCACAGCGCCCCTTCGGCGTCCAGCCCGGCGAGGCGGCCGAGGCAGAACCCGGCGTTGAAGTTGTCCCCGGCCCCCGTGGACAGGCGGGGCTGACGCACGAACGGGCCCTCGAAGCTGGCGCTGGTGACCTCGGCGCCCTCGCGGATCGCCGCGGCCGCCCCCTGCCGCGGGTGCACGACGACGCAATGCAGGTCCAGCGCCGCGCGGATGGTGCTCGCGGTGTCCTCGATCCGGCTGGCCGCGTCGCCGCTGACCGGCGAGCCGAGCACCGCCGCGACCTGCCCCGCCTCGGCCAGGTTCAGGCCCAGCATCACGTCCGTCAGCTTGTTCATGCGCGAGCAGTAGTCCAGCGCCCGCTTCAGATCCGCCTCCGTGCGCTTGGCGGGGTCGGCCAGGTCGACGAAGATCATCCGCCGATGCCCCCGGACCTCGGGCCCGGCCTGGGGCAGCGCCTGCTCGATCATCGCGTCCCAGATCGACTCGAGCCCGGGCAGCATCGTCCAGTTGACCATCCCGATCAGCCGCGAGCGCGCGATCATCCGGTCGAACGCCTGCGCCCCGACCGCCTCCTCCACCCGGGCGCGGTCCAGCTTCGACAGGTGCTCGTACTTGCCCAGCAGCAGCTTGCCGTCGCTGAACTCCAGCGCGTCGGTGTAGCCCGGCTCGGCGATGTTCCACACCTCGGCCCGCTCGTGCAGCTCCTGAAACACCGGGTGCAGCTCGGGATACCCCAGCGCCCCGATGTAGCTGACGTTCAGGCCCGCCGCGGCCAGGGCGTTGGCCATGATCGGCCCGTTGCCGCCGAGCTTCTGCTGCTTGGTCACCAGCTCGAAATTCGAGCTCTGCCCGGCCGCGGCGCTGATGCGCGTGCCGAACTCGGCGATGGTGGGCACCGGCTCGTAGCGCGACGGGTCGTGGCGCTTGCTCACCACGTCGATGATCGAGTCGACGAAGCCGTCGAAGCCCACCAGCACCGGCGTGGCGCTGGCCCCCGAGGCGAACTGCCGCAGCGCGGCGGCGGCCTGACGGGCGATCTGCTGACGCTCAGCCATCACCTGACTCCTTACGCGATAGGTGCTTGAGGCGATCGGCCAAGGTAGCAACTGCCGGCCCGCCCCGCCAGCCGACCACACCCGCGCCGCCGGCTCCGCACCTTGACCTCCATCCCCGGGCCGCCCATCATGCCCCATGCACCGCCACCTGACCGACCACGGAGAACGCGCCATGAAACCGATCACCGCCGCCCTGCCCGCCCTCCTCGCCGCCCTGCTGCTCGCCGCCGGCTGCGACGAGCAGGCCCCCGCCAACGCCGAGCCCCAGGAACACGAGCACGACCACGCCGCCTCGCCCTTCGACGGCATCACCGAGGCCGTCGCCGTCGTCCACCCCACCGAGGGCAACGACGCGCACGGCTGGGTGCGCTTCAGCGAGCTCGACGACGGCCGGGTCCGCGTCACCGCCGAGATCCACGGGCTCAACCCCGGCCAGCGCCACGGCTTCCACGCCCACGAGTTCGGCGACTGCACCGCCCCCGACGCCACCAGCGCCGGTGGCCACTACAACCCCCACGGCCATCCGCACGCCCTGCCCAACAACGGTGAGCGCCACGCCGGCGACTTCGGCAACCTCGAAGCCGACGACCAGGGCGTCGCCCGCCTGGAGCTGACCGTCGACAACCTCACCGTCGCCGGCGACGACGCGCCCGTCATCGGCCGGGCCGTGATCGTCCATCGCGACGAGGACGACGGCAGCCAGCCCCTGGGCGACGCCGGGCCCCGCATCGGCTGCGGCGTCATCGGCGTGGCGCAGACCGAGTAGGCACGGCTCAAAACCTGCCCGAGAAGCGTGCCACACAGCATCCCGACAGGGTGGCAGCCATCGCCGTGAACTCTGGCTGTAGGGTGGGTAGAGCGAAGCGAAACCCACCGGTTGCGCCGGGGATCCACGGCCGGCGTGGTGGGTTTCGCTGCGCTCTACCCACCCTACATCCGCGTCGCCACGCGCAAAGTTCACGGCGTTGGGTGCCATCTATGAGCAAGCCGTTGTCAAGCGGGCGGCGTGGCGGGGGAGCGGGTTCGGTCCAAC
>SLDI01000065.1:0-3376 GCA_007125385.1 Phycisphaeraceae bacterium
ACCCGGACACGGACGACACGGCGATGGTGTCGATGGCGCTGCATCGCATCGGCGGCCACGGGGCGCAGGTGGCCAGTTGGCGGGCGATGGAGTGGCTGACCGCGATGCAGAACGACGACGGGGGCTGGGCGGCGTTCGACAAGACGAAGGATCGGCCGATCCTCGAGCACGTGCCCTTCGCGGACCACAACGCGATGCAGGACCCGTCCTGCCCGGACATCACGGGCCGCGTGCTCGAGTCGCTGGGCTGGCACGGGGCGCTGCCCGAGCAGCCGCACATCGCCCGGGCCATCGCGTACTTGCAGGCGACGCAGGAGGAGGACGGCCCGTGGTGGGGCCGGTGGGGCGTGAACTACGTCTACGGCACGTTCCAGGTGCTGTGCGGGCTGGACAGCATCGGCTACGACATGAGCGAGCCGTGGGTGCAGCGCGCCGGGCAGTGGCTCAAGCAGGCGCAGCAGGACACGGGGGCGTTCGGCGAATCGCCCGACACGTACGAGGACGAGGCGCTGCGTGGCCGCGGCCCGGCCACGGCGAGCCAGACGGCGTGGGGGGCGATGGGGCTGCTGGCGGTGTACGGGGCCGAGGACCGCGACGCGCAGCGCGCCATCGCCTGGCTGTGCAAGCGGCAGACGGCCGAGGGCACGTGGCAGGAACAGTGGTTCACCGGCACGGGCTTTCCGCGCGTGTTCTACCTGCGGTATCACCTGTACCGGCACTACTTCCCGCTGATGGCCCTGGCGCGGTACCTGCGCAAGGCCAACGCCCTGCCCGATGACATGCGCGCGACGACGAAGGTGCGCACGTAGGGCAGCGCCCGCGCGCGTGGAACGTCGGGCGTGGGGGGTCGGCTTCGCGAAGCCGCGAGCGGCTTGGGGCGTTGAAGATCAGACGTTGAACAGGAAGTGGCACACGTCGCCGTCCTGGATGACGTAATCCTTGCCCTCGACGCGCATGCGGCCGGCCTCGCGGATGGCCTTCTCCGACTTGTGGCTTTCCAGGTCCTTGATCGAGTAGACCTCGACCCGGATGAAGCCACGCTCAAAGTCGCTGTGGATGACGCCCGCGGCCTGGGGGGCGGTGGCGCCGACGGGCACGGTCCAGGCGCGGACCTCCTTGGGCCCGGCGGTGAAGAAGCTGTGCAGGCCCAGCAGCTTGTACGCCGCCCGCGCCATCACGTGCAGCGCCGGCTCGGCCAGGCCCACGCTCGCCAGCAGCTCCGCCCGGTCCGCGTCGTCAAGCTCGGCCAGCTCCGCCTCGAGCTTGGCGCACACCGGCACCACCATCCCCCCTTCCCGCCCGGCGCGCTCGCGCACCTGCTGCACGAGCTCGGACTCGCCGGCCAGGTCGTCCTCGTCGACGTTGGCGACGTAGAGCACGGGCTTGGCGGTCAGCAGCGAATAGCCACGCAGCAGCTTGCGCTGCTCCGCGTCGACGCCGGCGAGAAGGTTGCGGATCGGCTGGCCTTCGTCGAGCAGGGCCGAGCACCGCTTGAGCAGCTCGACCTGGGCTTTGGCCTCGCGCGCCCCGGTGCGGGCGGTGCGCGTGGCCTTGTCCAGCGCGGACTCGACGGTGGCCAGGTCCGCCAGGATCAGCTCGGTCTCGATGGTCTCGATGTCGCGGATCGGGTCGGCCGAGCCCTCGACGTGGGCGACGTCGGCGTCGTGGAAGCAGCGGACGACGTGGAGGATGGCGTCGACGCTGCGGATGTGGGAGAGGAACTTGTTGCCCAGGCCCTCGCCTTCGCTCGCCCCGCGCACGAGCCCGGCGATGTCGACGAGGCGCAGGGCGGCGGGGATGACCTTCTCGGTGGTGATGTGGGCATTGATGCGCGCCAGGCGCGGGTCGGGCACGGGGACGATGCCGACGTTGGGCTCGATGGTGCAGAACGGGTAGTTGGCGCTGGCGATGCCGGCGTTGGTCAGGGCGTTGAAGAGTGTTGACTTGCCGACGTTGGGAAGGCCGACGATACCTGCATCCATGGGGGCGGGGATTATAGCGGGGTGATGGGGAGCTGGGGTTCGGGAATTGGGGATCCGCAGACAACACCGCGGGATGTGAGCGTGGACGTGATTCCGCGGATCCCCGATCCCCGAACCCGGAACCCCGTTGCCGCCGCCGCTTTCCCGGGGCCGGGGCGCCGCCTATGCTGTTCGCTCGGCTGCGATCCACACCCCCCCTGCCCGCTGCCCATGCCCTGGACGCTGTACCGCTACATCACGGCTGAGCTGCTGAAGCTGCTGGCGGTGACGACGGCCGTGCTGGTGGTGGTGATCTCCATCGCCGCGGCGATCGGGCCCATGACCGAGGGGCTGCTCGGGCCCTGGGCGATGATGAAGTTCATCGGGTTCACGGCCCCGACGATGCTGGTGTTCGCCCTGCCCTTCGCCGCGGCGTTCGCCTCGACGCTGGTCTACCTGCGCCTGGCCTCGGACAACGAGGTCCTGGCGTGCTCGGCGTCGGGGATGAGCTACCGGGCGATCCTGGCGCCGGTGATCGCGCTGGGGCTGGTGCTGACGATGAGCCTGTTCCTCCTGAGCAACTTCGTGCTGCCCCAGTTCTGGCGGGCGGCGCAGGAGACGGCCGAGAGCGACATGCTCACGGTGCTGGTCGGGCAGCTTCAGCGCAACAAGGCTTTTGATCGCTTCGGCGACGTGGTCATTTATGCCGACGACGCGGTGCAGCACCCGCCGCCGACGCTGGCCGAGGCGGAGCTTCAGCCGACGCGCTGGATCGAGCTGATGGGCGTGGCGATCGGGCAGCTCGACAGCGAGGGCGTGCAGGTCAGCGACGCGACGGCCGAGCGGGCGAACGTGCTGCTGTTTCGCGACCGGGACCGCTCGTGGGTGACGATCCGGCTGCGCGAGGCGATGTACTACGATCCGGCGCGGGGCCAGCTCGGCTACACGAGCCAGCTCGATCTGCCGCCGTTTCAGTTGCCCAACCCGATGCGTGAGCGGCCACGGTTCTTCTCCTGGCCGGAGCTGCGCCAGCTCAACCACCACCCGGAGCGGTTCGATCGCGTGCGCACGCGGCGCGACGAGCTGGCGCGGGCGATCGGGGCGCGCTGGCTGCACACGACGATGATCGCCGCACTTGAGGATCGCGGCGAGCTGGAGCTGGAGCGGCCGGGCGAGGGCGACCGGTATCGCCTCCACGGCGGAAGCTGGCAGGTCGAGGACGAGGGCCCGCGGATCGTGCTCGAGGCCGAGGCCGGTCGTCCCGTGCGGGTGGAGTATCACTCGCCGCGCTTCGCACCGCGGCGGTTCGACGCCGAGCGGGTGACGATCGGCTCACGTCACCGGGCGCCCGAGGCGCAGCCGGCGGCGCTGGTGACGCTGGAGAACGTGCGGGTGTACGACCCGCGGGTGGACGG
>SLDI01000505.1:0-3376 GCA_007125385.1 Phycisphaeraceae bacterium
CGGCTACGAACGCATGGAGCTCACCCTCCAGAGCCTCGGCGCCGAGATCGAACGCGTCGCGGCGAAGTAAGCCACGCAGGGCAACGGTGCGGGTGCCCTCCCTCCACGTCAACGCCCGTCCTGAGCGAGTCCGCGAGCGAAGGGCGGGATCGCTGCCGACCACCGGGGATAAGAGTACGAGCCGCCCCCCCCGCCTTCCACATTTCGCCTTCCGCATTCTGCATTCTGAATTCTGCATTCCGCATTGACTACAATCCCCGCCCCATGGGACTTTTCAAAGCCGCCTTCGACCGCCTCAAGGAGGGCCTGACCCGCACCCGCGAGGGCTCCGCCCAGACGCTGCGCACCATCCTCACGGGCAAGCAGCTCTCGCCCGAGCTGCTCAAGGACCTCGAACGCGCCATGATCCAGGCCGACATCGGCGTCCGCACCGCCGTGGAGATCCGCAAGGACCTCCAGGCCGCGTTCGAGCGCGGCGAGATCGTCGAGGGCGACGAGGCCCTGGCCTTTCTCAAGGAGCAGATCCGCGCCTACTACCCCGACACCGAGCGCCAGATCCGCTTCGCCGACGCCGGGCCCACCGTCATCCTCGTCGCCGGCATCAACGGCTCGGGCAAGACCACCAGCATCGCCAAGATCACGCGCTCGCTGCGCGACGAAGGCCGCAGCGTCATCCTCGCCGCCTGCGACACCTTCCGCGCCGCGGCCGTCGAGCAGCTCGAGATCTGGTCGCAGCGCCTCGGCGTCGACGTGGTCAAGGGACGCCAGGGCGGCGACCCCGCGGCCGTCGCCTACGACGCCGCCGACGCGGCCGTCGCCCGCGGCGTCGACGTGCTCGTCGTCGACACCGCCGGCCGGCTCCACACCCAGGAGCCGCTCATGCGCCAGCTCACCAAGATCCGCGACGTGCTCGCACGCAAGATCCCCGGCTCCCCCCACGAAGTCATCCTCGTCATCGACGCGACCACCGGGCAGAACGGCATCAACCAGGCCAGGGTCTTCACCGAAGCCATCGACGTCACCGGCATCTTCCTCGCCAAGCTCGACGGCACCGCGCGCGGCGGCATCGTCGTCGCCATCCGCGAACAGCTCAACCTCCCCGTCAAGTTCGTCGGCGTCGGCGAAACCCCCGAGGACGTCGAAGCCTTCGAGCCGGACAAGTTCGTTGAAGCGATGTTCGCGGCGTGAGAGCTGTTAGCCATTAGCCGTTAGCTGTTAGCTGCCCGGGAACGCAACGCGCCGCGTCCGTTAAAGCCCGTCCTGAGCGAGTCCGCGCGTGGCGGGGGCGAAGGGCGGGATTTCCCCGAACCCGCTGAAACCGGAACCAACCTCCGGCGCTATTCTTCCTCCCCAAGCGTTTGCCGAAGCTGCCGGATCAGCAGCGGCAGGTCTTCGCGGATCGTGTTGCAAAGAATGTCGTGCCGCACGATGTCGTAGCCGTGAATCAACATGTTCCGCATCGCTGTCGCCTCGCGCCAGGCGACCTGCGGATGCGCCTCGCGAAACGCCTCGGGCACCTGCGACGCCGCCTCGCCCACCACCTCCATAAGCCGGATCAGGGCGAGTTCCAGCACCCGGTCCTCCCTCACCTGGCCCTCCGTCTTGTCGCCAACCAGCGCCACCGCCTCCTCGGCGTGCCGGAGCATATGCCGCAGCCGCACGGCCGGGTCACGCCGCGTCATACTGCACCTCGGACGTCCGCAGGATTTCCTGCCTCAACGCCTCGTCCAAAGCGTTGGCCAGCGACACCTCGACCCGGCGCCCAAATAGCCGCTCCAGTTGTGCCTGCACCCGCGCCAGCTTGAAGTACGTCAGCTTCCGGTCGACCTCCGGCTCGAAGTCCAGCAGCACGTCCACGTCGCTGCCGGAACGAAAATCATCGCGCAGCACCGACCCGAACAGCGCCAGCCGACGAATCCCATGCCGCCGGCATAGCTCCGTCAGGGCTTCGCGATCGATCGAAAGCCGTGCAACCATGGCATAATTGTACCGTCGATCCCCCACCCGGAGGACGCCCCCTCACCCGCCCAGCTCCACGCCCTCATATCCGTATCGCTCGGCGATGAACTGCTCCAGCAGCCGGATCTCGCTGATCACGAATCGCACCGGCACATCCACGCGGTGGTGCATCAGGGCCATCGCCTGCGCCAGCGTCTCCTCCGTCGTCGCGCACACCAGCTCGCCGTCGTCCATGCGCAGCGGCATCACCAGCACGTCCCACGCCTCGCGGCCGCTGACCAGCGACAGGCACTGCCCGTCGACGGTCTCGCGGCAAAGATTCGTCACCGGACACTCGCGGATCATCGACGCGGCACAGGCCTGCCAGATGTCCCACTGACGCAGGTCGAAGAGCTCGGCCGCCACCTCGTCCACGGGCTTGGCCGCCCGCCGCTGCTGCTGCGTCAACTGCTCGAGCTGATGCCGATCAATCAACCCCCGCTCCAGAAGCATCCGGCCGATCTGTCCCGTCTGCATGGGCGCAACTCCTACACGCGACACGTAATAGGTTGCATCGGCAAATCGCGCACCATGACTTAGCCCCGGTCCTACCCCGACCCCTGTTTTTCTCGGCCCGGCCGCGCCATCACCGGAACATCGCGGATAACCGCGCGCACGCGAAAACCACCCACGGCGAATCGGCCGGACCCCAGGGATGAGCGAAGATCGCCCCCGGCTCACCGCCGGCGCGGCGGCGTCGCCCACACCCCGGCGAGCACGCACGCCAGCGCGGCCGTGATCAGCAGCGTCCGCGGCAGGCCTGTCGTCAACCGCGTCAGCCGCGAGTCGATCGCCCGCGGAGCCGGCACGTCCACGCCCACCCGCGGCAGCGGCTGCGCGAGCCAGGCATCCACGGCGCCGCCACCGCCGCCAGCCGCATCCCCAGGCGCTATCCAGGGGCTGTCCGCGCCCATCCACAGCGGCGTCTTCGCCGTCGGGCTCAGCCCCAGTTGCATCAGCGCCAGGCGCTCAAGCAACACCGGCTCCTCGGCCGCCAGCGCCGCACGGAAATCGGCATAACGCTCCGCCTGTCGCTCAAGCTGCCGCACCTGCAACCGCATCAGGTCGCGCTGCCAGACCAGCTCCCGGTGCGTCAGCCACGCCGGCGTCAGCAGCACCAGCGCCAGCAGCAGAAGCCCGGCCGTCAGGAACAGCCACCCCGGCAGCCAGGCCATCGCTCGATCAAGCGCATTGTCCGCATAGGAATCGTCCACCGATTCCTGCTATCGGACGCGCAAAGCCTGGTGCTTGCGAAAGCCCCGTCCCGCCCTCATCAACGCCCGTCCTGAGCGCAGCGAAGGGCGGGATTTCCGAGAGCCCCCGAACCCCTAATCCCGAACCCCTAATCCCGAACCCCTAATCCCGAACCCCTAATCCC
>SLDI01000341.1:0-3375 GCA_007125385.1 Phycisphaeraceae bacterium
AGGGCAAGCACACAGATGCACTTTTCCCCCCTGCCCCACGCCCCACGCGTTGCCCAGCCGCCACGACCGCGCAAGACGGCGCGACCGGCCGGGCCCAGGACGCGCGGCGAGCTCTCAGCACGTGCGTGAAAAGGCCTCTGGTGGGGCCACACAGCACGCCGATGGCTGCCGGGGGCGATCAACGGTGGATGGCCGCAGCGCACAGCACCCTTCGGGAGGCTGTGTGGCACCCTGCTCACACACATTCTCACTGGGCCCCGGGGACGCCGGCGGGATGCCACTGACAAGGCCGTCCTCGGCCTTGGCAGTGCTTCTCGGTGACGCGCACTGACAAGCTCCGCGGACTCCGCTTGTCAGTGCCACCCAACGTCGTGAGCTTTGCGCGTGGCGGCCTGATTTAGGGTGGGTAGAGCGAAGCGATGGCCGCGGCACCGGCGAACGCCGGTAAACCCACCACGCTGGCCGTGGATTCCCGCCGCAACCGGTGGGTTTCGCTTCGCTCTACCCACCCTACATCCGCACCGGTGCCGTAGGGTTCAGGGCGTTGGGTGCCGCGGCTTGACCGCGAAGCGGCAAGTTGTGCGATTGTCGGCAAGCGCACGGCCTGCCCTTCGGGACAAGCCGTGGCACCGGGCGATCCGCAGTTAAAGCGACCATTCAAAGGTCAATAATCGCCGGCTTGGGCGGCGCTGGAGAGGCTCTCGACGAGGCGACGACACACCGCGGCCGGGTCGGCGCTGCCGCACACCGCCCCGCTGACCGCCACGCCCGCGACGCCGGCGTCAACCAGGGTGGAAATGTTGTCGGGCCCGATCCCCCCGATCGCCAGGTGCGGCAGCCGACCCCACGCCACGTACTGCCGCAGGTACGCGGGCCCGGCGAGATCGGGCTTGTGCTTGGTGCTCGTGGCGAACATGGGCCCGACGCCGCAGTAGTCGGCCCCGTCGGCCAGCGCCTGCCGCGCCTGCTCCAGCCGCGAGGTGCTCACGCCGATCACCAGCCGCCGCCCCACCAGCCGACGCGCCTCGCGCACGGGCAGATCGCCCTGGCCCAGGTGCACCCCCTCGGCCCCGGCGAGCAGGGCGACGTCCGGCCGATCGTTGACGATCACGGTCGCCGCCGAGCCGCGCGCCAGCTTCACCAACGCCCGGGCCCGGCCGAGCAGCTCGCCGGCCTCCAGCGACTTCTCACGCAGTTGCAGGCAATCGGCCCCGCCCGCCAGCGCCGCCTCGGCCACGGCCCGCCAGTCGCCGGCCGGACACAGCTCGGCCGTCAGCAGCACGCACAGGCGGTACTGCCGGCGCCGCATCGGCGACAGCGCCAGGCTCAGACGCCGCTCCAGCTCGTAGCCGCGGTAACGCAGCGCCTCGACCCGGCCGGCCACCGCGGCCTCGTCCGCGGCGAGCGTCTTGGCGTACTCCTCGATCACCCGCAGCGCCTCGCTCAATCGCTTGCCCGCGGCCATGCCCACCTCCGCGACGCCGGCGCGATGCTGCTCCGACGCCGTGGCGATCGACGTGCCCACGTCGCCGGGCGTGTCGCGGCTGGCGGGCAGCTCCGGCAGCGAAGACAGCGCCGCCGCCAGATCGTGCCGCAGCGCCTTGACGTCGCGCGTCAGCGCCGCGTCGTCGAGGATGAAGCGCGCCGCCTCCTCCATCACCCGCAATGCCTCGCGGGCGCGGTTGGCGTTGGCGTCGATGATGCGCAGGACGTCGGGCATGGGAAGGCAGAGCCACGAATGAACACGAATGAACACGAATGGACGCACAGAAGCATGATTGAAACCGCGAAGAGGCGAAGGGGCGCCCCCTTCGCCGCTTCGCGGTACTTCAAGCCCTCAAGGCGGCGGCGATGGCGACTGCGTGGCGAGCACCTGCGTGGGTGTCGGCCCGGCGTCCATGCGCGGGCCGGTGGCGATCGGGCCGATGAGCGTGGCGAAGGTCACGAGCACCCACAGGCACCAGATGACCATCGCCCGGCCGGGGTACTGACGCAGCACGTACCGCGCCGCGAGCACCGCCAGGGCCAGCAGGATCACGGCGGTGCTGGCCCAGTAGGGCCCGCCCACGTCGGCGGTGAAGCGCTCGGCGATCCGGCCCTCGGCGAGCAGGTGGCCCTGCAAGTGCCCCAGCAGCGGGATGGCCATCGACCCCGCCAGCACCAGCGCCGCCGCCGGCCAGCGCAGCACCTGCCACGTCCGGGCGTGGCGGCCCTCGGCCGAGAGCTCGGCGTACTGCCGCATCACCAGCGCCAGCAGCACCGCCATCGCCGGCAGCACCAGCAGCAGATGTCCCGGCGTGTCCTGCTCCGGCGCCAGCAGCACCAGCAGGGCCACGACCACGAACCAGCCCCAGCCCATGAAAAGCCGCGGCCGGGCGCCCTCCGACGAAGTCGAGAACGGCTGAACGAGCGCCGCGAGCAGCCAGGGGGTCCAGGGCAGGGTGATCAGCAGCAGGATGAGCAGCCGATTGCCCAGCAGCCGCGCCGCCGGGCCCACGTCGCCCAGGTGCGCCGGCACCAAGCCCGCCAGCCACGACCGCCACAGCTCCGGGTCGTGCTCGTGGACGTACAGCGCCCAGGGCACCGTGGTCAGCGCGGCGACGAAGCCGGCGGCGACCAGCCCCAGGCTGTGGCCGAGCCTGCCCCGGCACAGGCTCAGCACGGCGATGAGCGGGGCGACGACCGCCACGGCGGCGAGGAGCCCGCCCGTCAACGTCGCCAGGCCCAGCGCCAGGCCGCACAATCCCCAGCCGATGGCCTGCCGGGCCCGCGCCACGGTGGGCTTGAGCGGCCGCAGCGCCCACAGCCCGGCGGCGATGGCCAGTGCCGTCGCCGCCAGCAGCGGCAGATCGCCCGTGGCCAGCCGGCCGTGAAAGAGCAGCGCCGGCGTCGCGGCCATCACCAGGCCCGCCAATGTCGCGGCAGGCAGGCCGGCGATCGACAGCCCCGCCCAGAACGCCGCCGCCACCACCAGCAGCGCCAAGGTCACCGAGGCGATGCGCATCTGCCAGGCGAGCTGATCGGCGGCCGGCTCGTCGCGATCCAGCCCGCGCAAGGCCAGCAGGTGCACCCACGCGGCGCCGGGCGCGGCGTGGATGTCGGCCCGGCCCTCGGCGAACGGCACCAGCGGCGCGGGCAGGGACTGGATCTGCCACAGCCGCTCCTGCCCCCGCCAGCTCTCGATCGTGCGTGTCAGCGTCGTCGGCTCATCGAGCACCAGCGCCGGGCTCGGCAGGTGGATCAGCAGCGGCACGGCCGCCAGCGCCAGGCACAACAGCAGGGCCAGGCCACCCACGAGATGGTCGCTGGAGCGTGGCGGCCCGGGCAGCCAGCGCGGGGCACGCAGGCCCAGGCGGCGGCGCGGCGCCCGGCGGG
>SLDI01000694.1:0-3363 GCA_007125385.1 Phycisphaeraceae bacterium
TCTCCGCGTCCACCACCTGACGCAGATCCTCCCGAAAATGACGCTGAATCCAGTCCGCGGCGAACCGGCTGGGCACCTCCACCCGCAGACTCGGCCCATCCGGCTCGGGCACCAGGCAGGCCGAACGCTCAAACCACATCGCGTAACGCCGCGGGCCGAGCCGCTCGGCCAGTGCTTCACCAATGCGCGCAACGACATCGCTGTCAGTGGCTGTGTTCACGTGACGCACACCCCTTCGCCTTCGTCTGAGTTTCACGAATCGCCGACCCACGTCGGCCGCCGAGCTTGATCCCGGCGTCGCGCCAGCCGCAACGCCGCGCCCGGCACCCATCCACGTCAGTCCGAGGTGTCCGTACCACCAACCGATCCGCAGGCCTGCTCCGGCTCCTGCATCCGGGCCATGCCCCACGTCCGCCTGCGGGTCCACGCCGTTCCGTCGACGTCGAGCCCCGAGCATAGGCCCAGCCCATGGTGCCTTCAACCACGTCCGAGCCCCCAGAACCCCGGCCCGCCTTTCAGGACCAGCCAGATCAAGCCGTTAAAGACGCCAATTTTTTTTATCCACGTCCGATCATCCTCCATGCGGGAAAACTGTGGATAAGTGGGAAACCGCCGCGGCACGAAAGCGCACGCACGCGAAGCCACTGACCGGCAGCGCGTTATGCAAACCGCCATCGCTCCGCTGGGGTGCCTCAGTGCCAGCGTGCCTGCGTGCCCTGGCCTTGCTCGCCCACCGCCCGAATCATCGCGCACTTGCGCCCCGTCTCGGCAAATTCCAGCCCCTGATACAACCGCAGCGCCGGGACGTTGCGCTCGTCCACCGCCAGCATCAGCCGCGATCGCCCCAGATGCGCCACGCGCTCAAGGCCATGCGCCAGCAGCCGACGCGCCAGGCCCCGCCCGCGATGCGCCTCCGCCAGGCCCAGGTACACCAGTTCGCAAGCGTCGGCCTGAGGCAGCTCGTTGATCAGCATCACCGCTGCCGGCTGCGGCCCATCATAAAGCGCGTACCAGAGTTGTGGCCGAAATACCCCCGCCGCCTGGTGCCCGGCGATCACGTCGTCGATCTGGCGCAACCCGCGCAACGCCGGGCAGTCCAGCGTCCGCTCGTAGCTCGCTTCGATCGCCGCCGCAAACCGCCGCCGGTGCGCCTCATCCCAGTGGTAAACCCGGTAATGACGATCCTCGGGCGCCAACACGTCGGCCTCGCGGGGCCCGCGACCGTCGCGAGCCGACGCCCCGCCGGCGGACCGGCCGGTGTCGGGGGGGGTGCGGCGCTGCATGTAGATGAGCGTCGCCAGCTCGATGAACCCGGCCTCGCCCAGCATCTGCCGCGTGCGCTGCTGGTCCGGCTCGAGCAGCGCCTGGATCAGCCGCAGCCGGCCCGCGTCCTGCGCCCGGCACATCTGCTGCACAAGCTGGCACACCGGCTCGGCCGCCGGCCAGCTCGCCCCGGGCGAGACGAACAACATGGCCGACCGCCCCGGCGCCGGGATCAGCATCGTCGCCGCCAGAAGCCGATCCGGCCGATCGCGGTCACGCAGCACCCACAGCTCGTCCAGGTCCAGCCCCTGCCGCTGGCTATAACGGATGAAGTGGTCCACCCCCGCGTCGCGCGCCCCGGCGCGGCCGCGCAGCAGCATCCCCAGCGCCGGGCGCCGCTCGCCCGGGCCGACCCGCTCGATGAGCCAGGGGGTCTCGGCCGCGGCAGGATGGGGCGTGTGCTGGGCCATGTGCTCTGTTGCCCCTGCCGACGGAAGGGGTCAGGCGCCCGGTCTCCGCTCCCGTGGGGAGCGGGCCGGGGCCGGGGTGCCGCCGACAGCCGTGGCCCCGCCGTTGACCGCATCCTTGAGGATCGTACAATGGCCGCCGAACGCGGGAAACCCCGCCCCACCCCGATATCGAGGTCAGCATGAAGCTTGCCCGCGCCGCACGTCCGCTTCTAGCCCTGGCGTTGCTCGCCCCGGCCGCCGCCGCCGCGCTGCTCGCCGCCGGCGCCCACGCCCAGACCGCGCCCGAGCCGGCCCGGGTCAGCCCGACGTGGATGCTGGACTTCGAGCACCAGCAGCCACGCGTCGTCAGCTACCGCGAGGCCGACGGCCACGTCCGCTGGTTCTGGTACATGCCCTACAAGATCGTAAACAACACCGGCAGCATCCGGAGCTTCATCCCCGACGTCACCGTCGCCTACGACAACGGCGCCATCATCGACGCCGACAAGTCCATCCCCGCCAGCGTCTACCGCCTCGTGCACGAGCGCGTCGGCAACCCGCTGATGAAGTCACCCGCCGAGGCCGCCGGCGACATCCTCGACGGCCCGGACTACGCCCGCGAGTCCGTCGCCATCTGGGAGCACCCCAACGAGCATGAGCGCGGCCACGCCGGCGAGATGCGCGTCTTCGTCGCCGGCATCAGCGGCGAGACCCAGGCCATCCCCCACCCGGTCGACCCCGAGCAGACCATCGTCCTGCACCGGGCGCGCATGCTCCGCTACGACCTGCCCGGCCGCCCCGCCACCCCGCGCCAACAGCCGATCGCGCTCGAAGAGACGCGCGACGTCATGCGGTAAGCGGCGCGGGTTCGGGGTTCGGGGACTGGGGATCCGCAAAACCTGCATGCCCGAGTTGCGGTGTCTGCGGAACCCCGATCACCGAACCCCCTCCATCTCCCCCCGGCCCGCCCTTTGCACCGCGCCCCGCGCCGATGCAAAGGAGGCTGACCATGATCCGCCCCGCCGCCACCACCGAGCGCGTCCGCAAGCACACGGCCGAGCGCGTCAATCGCCGGATCGACCACGAGACGCGCAGCCGCGTCCTCCACTACGCCCACTACCCCGAGCAGATCCACGCCCGCCTAGCCGCGCTCGACCGTGAGTGGGACATCGAGCGCACGCTCCAGACCAACGCCTCGAGCCTGGTGCTGCTCGGCCTGGCGCTGGGCAGCCTGGTCTCGCCGCGGTTCCGCCTGCTCACGGCCGTGGTCGCGGGCTCGCTGCTGATCCACGCCATCGAGGGCTGGTGCCCGCCGGTGCCCTTCTTCCGCCGACGCGGCATCCGCACCGCCGACGAGATCGAGCAGGAGCGCTACGCGCTCAAGGCCGTGCGCGGCGACTTCGGCAACGGGCTCGGCGCCACGCTCGAGGAGCGCGCCGAGGCGGCGCTCGACGCGGTAAAGGGATGACCGAGCTGGGGGTGCCACTCAACGCCGTAAACTCGGGCTGTAGGGTGGGTAGAGCGCAGCGAAACCCACCGGTTGCGGCGGGGCTCCACGGCCAGCCTGGTGGGTTTCGCTGCGCTCTACCCACCCTACATCAGCGTCGCCACGCCATAGTTCACGGCACCGCGTGCCACGGCTTGTCCCGCA
>SLDI01000393.1:0-3351 GCA_007125385.1 Phycisphaeraceae bacterium
CCTGCCGACGCACGGCACCGGCACGGCTGAACGGGTGGGTGACCGTCACGCGACGCGCTGGATGCACGCCGAAACAAGTCGCCAAACTCGCCAGTCTGGCCCCCCCTGTGGGAAATCCGTCACAAACCCCGGAGGTCCGATGCGACACCACGGCCAGCGTGGTGGGGCGGCCTAAATGGCGGACCGACAGACGCTTGCATCAGAGCGGCCGCGACGCCGAACGCTGAAGGGTGACCGCAGCGAAGCGGAGCGTGAGTCGCTGCGCGGACGCTCACGGGACGTACGTTCAGTGGGCTATGTGGACCGCGAGCGGCAGGCGGTCACGATGGGCGGTCACACCGATTCACGTCGCGCGCACCAGGCGACGATGACCGCCCCGCGGACGCGACCGTGGGTCCGGTTTTAAGCGACGATGCCGCCGGCGTGCGCAGCGGATCCGATCGCTGGGGCGTGTGCCGGTCGCCGGTGTCACCGTGGAGGCGTTGGACTGTCGCCGGCTCCGCTACGCTGCTCCGGCGATGACCACGAGGGTGAGAAGCCCGACGCCGAGGCAGAAGCCGACATCCGCGGCCTGCTGCCTCCGCCGACCGATCTGCCAGGCGATGTAGCTAACCGTCAGGGCCACGGCGAACGTGACGAGGTACACGCCGACGGCCTCGCCAACGATCGTGGCCGGGGGCGGTGGTGGATTCGTCGCACGCATGATCAGGTCCGTGAACACCGGCACCAGGACGATGATCCAGGAAGTGGCGGATATCCGGCCTGCCGACGGTGGACGGCCTGCGTCACGCCTGCCCGCAGTCGCGGCCCGGGGCGTGCCCTGGGTGCTGGCGCTGCCAACGATCGGCTCACGACCACCATCAGCGGCAGAGGCGGGGCGCGAAGGATCCGCCGGCCGCGCGGCGGGTTGTGCTGCGGGACCGGGGTGTCGGTCGCTGGGACCAGGCGCCCCGGCAGCCAGGCCGGTCACATGCAGACCCTCCGCCTCGCCCCGGGCCACCGCCTGCCGCGCGGTCGCGGCCGGGCACTGAAGCTGCACGTGCCGGCCCGACACGCGCTCCACGCCCCAAATCCAGAAGTAACTCGACTGACTCATAAGCTGCCCCCTTGCTGGTAGGCCACGAAAAAAGCGGGGTCCGCCATCCGGCGGACGCCCCGTGATTGCGGGCCTACCACAGCCCAGCACCCGGTTTGTCCGCCGGGTGCCGTACCCCGCTTTAAGCGTGGGGACAGCTCCCGACGAACGTCCTGGATTCGGGATACGCCACCGCCGAGGCCCCCGCCACCGCGGACCGCCGGGCGAACATGTGGACGCGCCGCAGCGCCGTGGACCGATCACGTCAGCGCACGCAAGCCGAGGCGTTCGACAAGCTCGTGGACGCGTTCGTGCAGAGCTGGGATGTGGTGCTCGCGGAGCACGGGCCGACGGCGGAGCTTCCCGCCGATGTCCGGAACACCGCAACCCGCGCGCACAACTGATACCGCGATGGCCGTGCCCCGCACCGGCCCCGCTCAGCCGACAGGCAGCCAGACCGTGGTGGTCCACACCCACAGCCCCGCGTGGATCAGGAACGAGCCGACGGCGATCCAGAACAGCACGCGCGCCACCAGGTGAAGCCGGTAGAGCCCGACCACCGGGATCGGCGAGAGCAGGTCCACCTCCCGCCACCGGCGCTCGGCGAAGTAGCTCCGGGCCCGGATCAACCATTCACCAGGCATACGCCCCCGCCCCGCCGCCTTGGCAAGCGGATGGCATTCACCGTAATAATCTTGAAGCGCCGGCGTGATCTTCGCCCGCTCCTCGGCGTCGCGGAGCATGGACACGCGGCTGGTCAGAAGGTAGCGCAGCACGTTATAGCCCGCGATGATCGCCCCCAGGAGCACGACGCCCCAGCCCCGCGTCCCGCCGACCAGCACCCACCACGCCGTCGTCGGCTCGTGCGTGGCGTGGAAGGCGTCGAGCCAGGCCTGCATGTTCCCGGTCCCGGGCAAACCCTCGACCTGGTTCATCTGCACGGCAGCGTTGTAAGCCTCGTCGATGGCCGAGAGTTGCAGAACCCGGGCGGCATACGGCAGCAGGAAGGCCACGAGCAGCAGGAGGTGAAAAAAGAAGCGCGGGCCGGTGTACTCCCGGCGGAGCTGGGACCAGGGATCGGGCGCATTGCCCTCGATCTGGAGGCGATCGACGCGATTCGAGTTGAGCAGCAGCCCGCGTGCGTGTTGTACGTTGGCGTGGTCGAGCGAGGCGAAGCTAAGGTTGGCGTGGTCGAGCGAGGCGGCCAAAAGGCTGGCATGGTCGAGCGAGGCGAAGCTAAGGATGGCGTGGTCGAGCGAGGCTCTGTGAAGGTTGGCGTGGTCGAGCGAGGCGGTGAAAAGGCCGGCGTGGTCGAGCGAGGCGGCGAAAAGGATGGCGTGGTCGAGCGAGGCTTCGCGAAGGTTGGCGTGGTCGAGCGAGGCTTCGCAAAGGTTAGCATGGTCGAGCGAGGCAAACCAAAGGTTGACGTGGTCGAGCGAGGCTCTGTGAAGGTTGGCGTGGTCGAGCGAGGCGGCGAAAAGGTCGGCGTGGTCGAGTGAGGCACCGGCAAGGTTGGCGTGGTCGAGATGCGCCGCCCATCCGCGGGGTGGGAATTTACGCTTGCGGTATCCGCAATTCCATCCCTCCAGCCGCTCGCGGTCCTCTCCCTCGGGGTCCGCCGCTTTCGCCGCCTCGGCGCACCGCAGCAGCATTGCCAGAAGCCACCAGTCGCCGCGGAACCCCTCCTGGCTCTCTTTCATCCCATCGACAAACGCATCGCCGAAGTCCTCCCGCGCCCAGTCCTCGTTGAACGGTTCCGCCGGCACCTCCGGCCGATGGGCGGGGTGATCCGCATCCTCCGGATAGTCCCGCCACGCGACCGGCCAGGGCTTGTCCTGCGGATGGTCGGCCGGCCGGGGCATCCGTTCGGTCGCCTCGGCCTCTGCATCGGCCTGTGTCGTCGCTGCGTTCGCCTGCTCGCTCATGACGGGCTCCCGGTTCGTGCCCCCAGCCGACCTCGAGCCCCCGCGGGGCCATACCGCCGCCGCGGGCAGGTTACCGCAAGCCTCGATCCGGGGCCGGGTGGAGCGTGCCGTCAGCCGTGCCGCCGTCGATGATGCCGGTCACGGGTCGCCGATCGACCGGTCATGGGCAAGGTAGGCATGGTACACTCGGGTGACATCGCAGGCGTCGTCGGGGCAGGCCTGAAGCTGAGGCCCGGGCAACGGCAGGCCTGTCCGGCGTGGGCCGGCCTGGTTTCCGCGACCCGTCAACGCCCTCTTTTCAGCGATCCGTCTACCGGGACCCCGTACCCGCCATGACTGAGCCGCAGACCG
>SLDI01000294.1:0-3347 GCA_007125385.1 Phycisphaeraceae bacterium
CGAGGCCTCCTCCCTTGCCAGGCACTTCATTGGCCGGCCTCCGCGTGCCGGCGACACGAAGGGTATCGACGCCCCGGCCCCGCCGCGTTAGCCCGCCGACGACCCCCACCCGCCAATCCGCGCCCCGGTAGCGATTGCGAGGAAAGGGCGGGCCCGGCAATGTGAAACGCCCCGGGGGATTGATCGGGCAAACTTGAGTGCTGGACCCTCATCTTGCCCGTGAGAGCGACCTGTCCATGGCGGGGGATCCGTCATGCCGATCCGCACCGACAAGCTTCGCCCCGCCACATGTCCGCTTGTCACTGGAGGATTTCTCACGAAGAGCACACACCACCTCGCCGGGATGTTCTGTGGCAGCGCTTCCCACACACGTTCTTCCACAGCACCCGCGATGGACGCGGCGCCTCCGCCCGGCTGAGCGGCTTTTCGCAACCATCGCGCCGTCGCTCGCCGATAACACCCGCATGGGCCCAGCCCCGCTCACGCGCGATCGTTGCATCCCGGCACCCCGGCCGGCGGCGCGTCGGGTGCCTTGCCCGGCAGCCCCGGTCGCGGCGATGATCGTCACCCTGCTGCTCGGCCCGGGCCTGACCGTGCTCGCCGACGACGACGCCCCGGCGCTGGTCCGGCCGCAACGACTCGTCCATCGCTTCGACTTCGAGGAGCGCGAGCTGGGCAACTACGAGTCGATGCCGATGAACTGGTACGCCATCGGCCGCCCGGCGCGCACCACGGTGCCCAACTTCGAGAACCAGCCGCTGCATCGCGAGCTGCTCAACCGCACCGGCTATCCCGCCTTCGCCGAGCTGGGCTTCGACACCGCCCACGCCCGCACCGATGAGCACAGCTTCGGCTTCGCGCTCAACGGCGGCAACGTCGGCGCCTTTCTCGAGGTCGGCACCCTCCCGGCGGTGCCCGGCAGCGACTACCTCATCACCGCCGAGCTGCGCACCGAAGACCTGGCCCGCGCCGGGGCGCTGGTGCGCGCCTACTTCATCGACGACGCCGGCCGACGCATCGACGCGAGCCTGGCCGAGTCACGCCGCGTGCGCACCGACGGGCGGTGGGTCGAGCTGGCGGTGAGCCTCCGCGGCGACTTCCCCGACGCGGCGTGGATCGGCCTCGAGCTCAAGCTCGCCCAGCCCACGCCCACGCCGCACCACCCGCTCGGCGCCCACGAGGTCGTGCTGCGCGATGTGCACGGCCGGGCGTGGTTCGACAACGTCACCATCTGGCACGTGCCCCACCTCGAGGTCCGCACGCCCAGCCGCGTCAACATCATCCGCGCCCCGGCCGAGCCGGAGCTGACCGTCGACATCCGCGACCTGACGGGCCGACCGCTGGCGGCGACGCTGGACGTCTACGACCACCGCCGCCAGCTCGTGGACACCCACGCCTGGACCTTCTCCGCGGCGCGCAACGAGCGCAGCGGCTTCACGCCCGAGCTGCCGGGCTACGGCTGGTACCTGCTGGACGTGGCGGTGCGCGACGTCGACGACGCCGAGGACAGCCCCTACGCCGACGACCGCCCCATCGCCCGCACGCTCGCGGCTCTGCTCTACCTGCCCGCCGCCGACGAGCTGCCACGCGACCAGGCTCGCCGCTTCAGCCTCATCGCCGAGGACGTGAGCGTCGACGAGGTGGCACTGGTGCCGGAGCTGCTGACCGCCGTCGGGCTCCGCCGCGTCGTGCTCAGCGCCTTCGACAGTGACACCACGGCCGCGAACCTCGAGGCCCGGCTGGACCTGATCGAGCGCGTCGCCCAGCGGGCGATGCTCGACCGCGATGATCTGTCCCTGTCGCTGCACCCGATGCCCGAGACGCTGCTGAGCCCGCTCGGCGATGAGCTGCGGCACCCGCTGACCGTGCTCGCAACGCCCGCCGACGCCTGGGTCGAGCAGCTCACGCCCGTGCTGATGCGCCTCGGCGAGCAGACGGGGCCCTGGCACCTCGCGGCCGCGGGCGACGACGAGGCCTACTACATGCCCGAGCTCGAGGCGACGCTCGAGCACGTCCGCCGGCAGTTCCAGAGCCTGGTCTCCCAGCCGCGGTTCGTCCTGCCCTGGCGCGTCGACCAGCCGCGGCGGGCCGGCCTGCCCGAGGGCACGCAGCACCTGCTGGAGCTGGACCCGGCGCTGACGGCCGAGGCGCTGCCCGAGGCGCTGGCGCCCTGGGCCGACCACGCCGACCAGAGCTGGCTCCTGCTGCGCGAGATGCCCGCCGACGCCCAGGGCCACGCCCAGCGCGTCGCCAGCCTGGCCCACCGCATGGTCGCCGCGTGGCGCACCGACCCGGCCGGCCTGGCGCTGGCCGGGGCCTGGACCACCGGCGACACGCGCCAGCCGAGCCTCGCCCCCGACCCGCTGCTGGGCGCCTACAGCCAGATCGCCCGACACCTGGCCGGACGACGCTTCATCGGCGAGCTGCCGCTGGGCCCGGCCCAGCGCGGCCTCATCGCCCAGGCCGTCGACGGCCCCGGCCCGGGCATGCTCGTGGCGTGGAATCGCTCCGCGCCCCCCGAGCAGGCCCGGATCGACATGGACCTGGGCGGCTCACCGCAAGCCTACGACGTCTGGGGCAACCCCGTGGCGGTCGAACGCGTCGACGGCCGACACCGTGTGGCGCTCGGCGACAAGCCGCTGTTCATCCTCGGCATCGACCCGGCGCTGGCGATGTTCCGCGCCGGCTTCGCCATCGACGACCCGGCGATCGAGTCCACGCAGCAGGGACACCGCCGCACGCTGCGCATCACCAACCCCTTCGACCAGACGCTCACCGGCCACCTCCGCTTCACCGGGCCCGACGACTGGGACATTCAGCCGGCCCATCACAGCTTCGCCATCCCCGCCGGCGGCGAGATCGAGCTGCCGATCACCATCCGCTTTCCCATCACGGAGACCGCCGGCCAGCGCTCGCTTGTCGCCCGCTTCGACATGACCGCCGACGACCGCTACCAGGTGGACGTGAGCGTGCCGGTGGAGCTTGGGCTGACCGGCCTGGAGTTCGACGCCTCGGTGCAGTACCTGCCGCGCGACGCCGAGCCCGGCGCCTACGACGCGCTGGTGACCTGCTTCGTGACCAACGTCGACCGCCGCGCCGGCGGCTACGCGATCTTCGCCAACATGCCCGGGCACCCGCGGCAGGAGCGGCTGATCCCCCGCCTGCAGCGCGGCGAGTCGGTGATCCGGCGTTTCCGCTTCGAGCGCGTCGACCCGAACGCGGGCCTGCCCATCCGCGTCGGGGCACGCGAGACGGCGGGGCCGGCGATATTGAATCAGATCATCGAATAAGTCGTGCGCGCCCCGATTGTTAACGCCCGTCCTGAGCGGAGCGAAGGGCGGGATTTC
>SLDI01000377.1:0-12321 GCA_007125385.1 Phycisphaeraceae bacterium
ATCCGGCTGTGGCGCATCACGGGCGACGAGCAGTGGCGCGACCGGGCGGTGAAGATCTTCAGCCAGTACAAGCGGATCATGCGCTACTTCGAGGACGAGGATCGCATGATCTTCAACTTCTGGGAGCCCTTCGGCCGGTGGGACATCCAGGAGGACCTCGAGCCCGTGGGCTGGGTGAACGTGCACACGCGGCAGGCGGGCTATCAGGCGTCGGAGGTGGGGATGATCGTCGAGGCGTATCACAGCGGGCTGGTGTTCACCGAGGAGGACATCACGCGGCTGGTGCGGACGAACCTGTTCATGTGGAACGGGGACGTGCGCGACCAGGACTACACGGCCGCGGACGGCCGCACCGCCGCGGGGACGCTGTGGACGGCGCTGGCGGACTTCGACTCGACGATCCGCGAATTGCAGGTCCGCCGCGTGGCGGGCGGGGATTCGATGAATCGGCGCATCGACCGGGCGTACGTGGAGCGCGTGGTGGCGCGGCGGCCGATCGGCTTCGAGCGCCGGCACGTGGCGAGCGCCGAGGAGCTGGTGATCCCGGAGATTCGCCTCTTTGAAAGCCGGGAGCTGAACTTCGCCGCGGCGATCCCCGGCCGGCTCGAGCGCGGCGGTGAGCCGATCTTCCTCGCCAGCCAGGTGCGCGGCAAGGGCACGCTGCGCGTGGCGCTGTATGACCGCGAGGATGAGCGGGTCGGCGTGCTGTTCGAGCAGGAGGTCGATGGCTCGACGGACTACGACGGCCGGGCCGGGTTCAAAACGTTCGTGTGGGATGGGACGGTGGACGGCGAACCGGCGGCCGCGGGCGACTATCGCGTCGTCTGGACGCTCAACGACAGCCGACGCGAGCGTGACGTGGTGGTGGAGTGAAGGTGGTGATGAATAGCCACAGATGAACACCGATGAACATGGATGGGTAGAACGGTGGGCGTTGCCGCCGCTTGCGGCTTCGCGAAGTCGCAAGCGGCGGCAACGTCCAGCCGATACGCAAGCTGGAAAGGGCAGCAATGCACGAAGGGATCGGAACCCCGCACGCTTTTCTGTCTGTTCGCTTCCTGGTTTCCTCGCTTGCTTATTGGTTCCTTGTCTGTGTTCATCCGTGTTCATCTGTGGCTGAGGCGACGGTCCATGAAGCAGGAGGGCATGCGGCCGAGTTGGTCTCGCGGAGGCCTTGGCTGCACGCCGGTTCACGCAGTTCAGGAGTACAGGTATGAAGTGGTTGAGAAGCCTGGTGTTCTCGGCGGCGGCGGCGGTGCTGGCGACGAGCCCGGTGCAGGCGCAGGAGCGGCTGTTCAATTATCCGATCCTCGCCGACCCCTACCGGGTCGAGGACCCTGAGCCGGTAAGCACGATGCGCATCGCCGCGACGCGCAACGGCACCTTCAGCGGCGCGGTGGCGGTCGAATCGGCCGAGGCGATCGAGGGCCTGCGGGCGTCGATCTCCGAGCTGCGCAGCGACGACGGCGGCGCGATCGACCCCGAGCACGTGCGCGTGCGCTACGCCCTGCCCTGGACGGGCGTGCGCGGCGGGCCGCCCGGCCTGGACGTGCTCGAGGCCGAGGCGCCGCGCTCGGTCGATCATGCCCAGGACGGCCGCGTGCTTGCGGGCGTGTGGGTGACCGTCGACGTACCCGCCGACGCCCAGCCGGGCACCTACCAGGGCGAGCTGACGGTCATGGCGCGGGGGCTTGGCCAGGAGACGGTGGACGTGGAGCTGTCGGTCGCCGGCTGGCGGGCGCCGGACCCGGCGGACTACCGCACGTGGATCGAGATGATCCAGTCGCCCGACACGCTGGCGCTGGAGTACGGGATGGAGCTGTGGTCGGACGAGCACTTTGAGATGATCGCCCGCAGCTTCGACCTGATCAGCCCCACGGGCAGCCGGGTGGCGTACGTGCCGCTGATTCGCCGGACGAACCAGGGGCATTCGGAGTCGATGCTGCGCTGGGTGCGCAAGGCCGACGGCTCGCTTGAGCCGGACTACACCGTGGTGGAGCGCTACATGGACGTGGTGCAGGAGCATCTGGGCGAGCCGGAGATCGTGGTGTTTTACGTCTGGGACGCGTACCTGGTAATGGAGTTCCGCGGCTCGACGCGCGAGGAGAAGCCCGAGATCACCGCGGAGGAGGGCTCGTACGCGTACCAGCAGCAGCGTCGCGCGGTCCAGCAGTGGGAGCGTCGGCAGGAGGGTCTGGCGGTGACGATCGTGGATGAGGCGACGGGAGAGGTCGAGGACGGGCACATCGAGCTGTACACCGACGAGGGCGCCCGCGAGCGCTGGGAGCCGGTGTTCGCGACGCTGCGCCAGAAGATGGCCGAGCGCGGCCTCGAGGACGCGATGGCGCTGGGGATGGTCACGGACCTTGAGCCGCTGCGCGAGGAGGTGGAGTTCTTCAACGAGATCACCGGGCACCTGCCGTGGGTTTCGCACTCGCACTTCCGCCGCACGCACAACAACCCCTCGCCCAACACGGCGCTGCGCAGCGTCGGTGACATCACCTACGAGGCGCACGCGTACAGCCTGGTCTACCAGGTGAACCCGGAAGAGGGTCGGCTGTATGGCTGGGACATTCCGGAGCGGCGTGCGTACCTCTGCCGCTTCGGGTTGCTCAACGGCCAGCCGCTGCGCGTGCGGCAGATGCCGCTGTTGAACATCACAGGCAACCAGCGCGGGGTCGGGCGGCTGGCGGGCGATCTCTGGCCGGCGATCCGCGACAGCCGCGGCCGGCGGCAGGGCCGGGCCTTCGACCGTTACCCCGAGAACCACTGGCGCGGGATCAACATCAACAACTGGTTTCTCGCGCCGGGCTACGACGGGCCGGTGGCGACCTCGCGCCTGGAGAACCTGCGCGAAGGCGTGCTGGAATGCGAAGCACGCATCTTCATCGAGCAGGCGCTCATGGACGACCCCTACCGCAGCCGCATCAGCGCCGAGCTGGCCGACCGTGCCCAGGAAGTGCTTGACGAGCATCACTGGCTGATGTGGCGCAGCATCTGGACGAACGAGGAGGAGCTCCGGAAGCTGGGCCGGATCTCCGGCCGCAGCACCTACGAGGCGATCTGGGGCGGGCTCAGCGACGCGGGCGTGGACATGCCCGGGTTCTGGGAGGGCGAGGCGCGGCGCAAGCGCAGCGAGGAGGGTCGCAAGGGCCTGGACTGGTTCGTCAGCGAGTCCAACTGGCAGGAGGTGACCGAGCGGCTGTACGCGGTCGCCGCGGAGGTGCAGGCGGCGCTGCAGTAGGCGACGCCCAATAAACGCAGCGATTCCAAGCCCACGGGTGCTCGCGCCCGTGGGCTTTTTTTGTGCGCCATGCATGGTGAGCCACAGATCAACACGGATGAACACGGATAAGAAGCAATAAGGAAGGCAGGAAGGCAGGAAGGGGAGGATTGTGCGGTGGTTGGGTTGGGGCGTTTCGTGGGTCCTTGTCCTTCCCGGGTTCCTTATCTGTTCCGTGCGGGTTGGGGTTGTCGGTGGGTTTCGCGAAGCCGCGAGCGGCTTGGGGCAGGGTCATACTCCTCTGTCTCTTATCCGTGTTCATTTGTGTTCATTCGTGGCTATTCTCCAAGCGGTGCAAAGAGGTCGCCCTGCTCGTCGAGTCGTTGGATGACGTGCGCGGGGCTGGAGGTCGGCGGCGGGGTGTCGGGGTTGTCGAGCCAAGCGGTGAGATCGTGCCAGGCCATGGAGGCGGAGACGCGCGGCACGGGCTGGGCGCGGGGCCGCTGCGCACGGCTTGCCGCTTCGCGGACAAGGCGCGGCACCCGGCGGGACGGTTTGACCACGGCGGGGCCCGGCGGTAGACTTGCCGCGCCCCGGGAGAGGTGTTGCCTCATGACGATGAACCTTGGCGTCAAGATTTTCGTGAATCGGCTGCGGCTGCGGGTCGGCAGCGGATAGCGTTCGCATGGAGCATGAACCTGTCCGATGACGCACCCGCTCGGCCGATGGCCGGCGGGTTTTTTCGTGGCGTCGTGCCTATCGTCGGGCGACGCCGGAGCGAGCAGGTCGCAAGCGATGTCGATCGGGTACCGGACGAGCACGTTGTGGCACGTGATGGCCGGGCAGCGGTTGCGCTACAGCGCGGCCGTGGCGGCGATGCTCGGCGCCACGGTCGTGGGCTACCTCGAGCCGCTCATCCCCGCGCTGGTCATCGACGGGCTGATCCGCGACGACCTGGAGGCGAGCCCGGCGATCGTGGTGTACCTCGTGGAGCTGCTCGGCGGGCGCGAGTTCCTGGTGGCGAACCTCTGGCTGCCCGCGGTGCTGCTGGTGGGGCTGATGCTCGTCGCCGGGTCCATGCACTTCCTGCGCGCCCGCCTCGCCGCCCAGGCCAGCGAGACCGTCTGCCGCAACCTGCGCAACCGGCTCTACAGCCACCTGCAGGCGCTGCCGGCGGCGTACCACGAGAGCGTGGAGACCGGCGACATCGTCCAGCGCTGCACCAGCGACGTCGAGACGCTGCGCATGTTCCTGGCCCAGCAGGTGGTGGAGATCGGCCGGGCGGTGCTGCTGCTGGCGGCCGTCGTGCCCTTCATGCTCTGGATCGACGCGACCATGACGCTCGTGGCGCTGGTGATGATCCCGGTAATCGTCGTCTTCGCGACGGTGTTCTTCCTGGCGGTGAAGCGCATCTTCCGCCAGGCCGACGAGGCCGAGGGACGCATGACCGGGCGATTGCAGGAGAACCTGACCGCCATCCGCGTCGTGCGGGCGTTCGCCCGGCAGGACTACGAAAAGCAGCGCTTCGCCGGGCTCAACCAGGCCTATCGCGACCATCAGCAGCGGCTTTACAACATCATGGCGGCCTACTGGTCGAGCACGGACTTCCTGTGCCTGATCCAGCTCGGCCTGGTGCTGGTGGTCGGCGGGTGGCGCGTGATGCACGGCGAGCTGTCGCCCGGGGCGCTGTTCGCGTTCCTGGCGTACGTGAACATGCTGCTCTGGCCCATCCGCCAGATGGGGCGGATCCTCACCGACTCGGGCAAGGCGGTGGTGGCGATCGGGCGCATCGGCGAAATCCTCGACGAGCAGGCGGAGCGCGACCCGCCGCCCGATCGGCGCGCCACGCTGCCCGAGCCGGTCCAGGGCCGCATCGAGCTGGCGGGCGTCAGCTTCGCCTACGACGGCGAACCGCCGGTCATCGACGACGTGTCGCTGACGATCGAGCCCGGGCAGACGCTGGCGATCCTCGGGCCCAGTGGCGCGGGCAAGTCGACGCTCGTGCAGTTGATGCTGCGCCTGCACGACCCGCAGGCCGGACGCATTCACCTCGACGGCGTGCCGATCGACACGCTGCCGCGGATGCAGGTGCGTCGGCAGTTCGGCGTGGTGCTTCAGGAGCCGTTCCTCTATTCGCGGACGGTCAGCGAGAACATCCGCCTCGGCCAATGGAGCGCGACGCCGGATCAGCTCATCGAGGCGTCGACGTCCGCGGCCGTGCACGAGGCAATCGAGAGCTTCGTCGCCGGGTACGACACGGTCGTCGGCGAGCGGGGAGCGCGCGTCTCGGGCGGGCAGCGCCAGCGCATCGCGCTGGCGCGGGCGCTGATCAAGGATCCGCCGGTGCTCGTGCTCGACGACGCGCTCTCGGCCGTGGACACGCAGACGGAGCGGGTGATCCTCAAGGCCCTGCGGCGCCGGCACGCCAAACGCACGACCATCGTGATCGCGCATCGCCTCTCGACGCTGATGGAGGCGGACCGAATCATCGTGCTCGATCACGGGCGCATCGTCCAGCAGGGCACGCACGAGACGCTGGTGCGCGAGGACGGGCTGTATCGCCGGCTGTGGGCGATACAGAATGAGGAAATAGCCACCAATGAACACCAATGAACACGGATGGGAAGCCGGTGTGCAACCCGCAGCCGCTCGCGGCTTCGCGAAGCGCTACGGCGGGCGATCGGGTAACCCCGCGAGTGCACCAACGTGGCGGCAACGGTGGACCTCGATGCCTGCGTGCATGGTTCCTGCATTCCTGCGCTTCCTGGGTTCCTTATTCGCCGTTTCGAGAACCCCCGGTCATCGGGCGGTTTCGCGAAGCCGCAAGCGGCTTTCCTGTTTGTGTTCATTCGTGTTCATTCGTGGCTCTTTACGGAACGTCGGCCGTGGCTGATGACGCGATACTCAACGAGCGATTGCCCACGCGGCTGAACGTGGGGCTGTGGCGCAAGATTCTCGCGTACGCCCGGCCGTACTACCCGCTGCTGGCGGTGCTGATGACGCTGGGCGTGGTCGTCGCGGCGGCGGACACCGTGCTGCCGCTGCTGATCCGCTACGTCTTCGACACCGCCCTGCTGGCCGAGGACACCCGCCCGCTGTGGCTGGCGGGCCTGGCGTTCGCCGCGATCATCACGACGCTCGCCGGCTCCGTGATGGTGTTCATCCACATCGCCGGGCGGATCTCCAACGGCCTGTCGCACGACATCCGCCGGGCGGCGTTCGCCCGGCTCCAGGAGCTCGACTTCTCCTTCTACGACCACCACGCCACGGGCTGGCTGATGGCCCGACTCACCAGCGACTGCGACCGCCTCTCACGCGTCATCGGCTGGGCGCTGCTGGACATCACCTGGGGCACCTGCCTGGTCTGCGGCGTCGCGGTGCTCATGCTCATCGTCGACTGGCCCACCGCGCTGGCGGTGCTGGCGGTCGTGCCCGTGCTGCTGGGCATCAGCGCCTACTTTCAGCGCAAGATCCTGCTCTCGTCGCGCGACATGCGGCGGATCAACTCGCACCTGACCTCCGAGTTCAACGAAGCCATGAGCGGGATGAAGACCACCAAGACGCTGACACGCGAGGCAGAGAACTTCGACGAGTTCACCGGCCACTCGGGCGGGATGTACCACGCGTCCATGCGCAACGCGATGCAGACGGCCGTGTTCCTGCCGCTCGTGCTCGTGCTCGTGTCGCTGGGCGAGAGCATGGCGCTGGCGGTCGGCGGCAGCCGGGCGCTGACCGGCGCGATCACCGTCGGCACGCTGGCGAGCTTTCTCTACTACGCCAAGCTCCTGCCCGACCCGATCCGCGAGGTGGCGCGGATGATGACCGAGGCCCTGGCCGCGCAGGCGGCGGCGGAGCGCGTCTTCACGCTGCTGGAGACCGAGCCGGGCATCCAGGACCGCCCGCACGTCATCGAGGCGATGCGCCGCCACGCCGCCAGCGACCAGGCGGGCGACCCGTCGCGGGGGGTCGATGGCCTGCCGAATCGCCTGGGCGTGATCGAGTTCCAGCACGTCGGCTTCGCCTACGAGTCCGACAAGCCGGTCCTCGAAGACTTCAACCTGCGCGTCGAGCCCGGGCAGACGATCGCCCTCGTCGGCCCCACCGGCGGAGGCAAGTCGACGATCGTAAACCTGCTGTGCCGCTTCTACGAGCCGACCAGCGGCCGCATCCTCTTCGACGGCGTCGACTACCGCGACCGATCGCTGGCGTGGCTGCAGTCGAACCTGGGCATCGTGCTTCAGGCGCCGCAGCTTTTCTCCGGCTCGGTGCGTGAGAACATCCGCTACGGCCGGCTCGATGCCAGCGACGCGGAGGTCGAGGCGGCCGCCAGAACGGTCGACGCCCACCGCTTCATCATGGAGCTCGAGGCCGGCTACGCCACGGACGTCGGGCAGGCGGGCAATCGGCTCTCGACGGGGCAGAAGCAGCTCATCGCCTTCGCCCGGGCGGTGCTCGCCCAGCCGCAGCTTTTCGTGATGGACGAGGCGACCGCCTCGGTGGACACGGAGACGGAGCAGACGATCCAGGCGGCGATGCACCAGGTGCTCCAGGGGCGCACCAGCTTCGTGATCGCCCATCGCCTCTCAACGATCCGCGCCGCGGACCGCATCCTCGTGATCGAAGCCGGCCGCATCGCGGAGATGGGCACGCACCGCGAGCTGCTTCAGCGGCGCGGGCGGTACTTCGAGCTGTACACGGGCCAGTTCACGCGGGAGCAGACGGAGATGATGCTGCGGGAGTAGGGAATAGCCACAGATGAACACGGATGAACACAGATGAAGGCCGGATGAGCAAGGCAGCAAGGGACTCGCGGCAGGAAGAAGAGCGAGGTCGGCAGGTCTCCTTCCTGCATTCCTGACCCTCCTGGGTTCCTTATCCTCTTCTTCTTATCTGTGTTCATCCGTGTTCATCTGTGGCTATATTCGCTCAGTGATGCACCGTCTCGGTGATGACGGCGTACCGCGCGGGCCGGATGTCCTTGCCCATGCGCCGGGCCCAGACCTGGGTGATCTCGGCGCCGAGGAAGATGATCAGAGAGGAGTAGTAGATCCACAGCAGCAGGACGACGAGTGAGCCGGCGGCGCCGTAGGCTGAGGCGATCCCCGCGTGGCCGAGGTACAGGCCGATGGCGTAGCGCCCGAGGGAGAAGAGGACGGCGGTGACGGCGGCGCCGAACCAGACGTCGCGCCAGGCGATGCGGACGTCGGGCAGATACTTGAACATCACGGCGATCAGGCCGGTGATCACGATCAGGCCCAGGGCGATGTCGACCAGTCGCCAGAGCAGCCCCCCACCGCCGGGCAGCATCTCGGTGAAGTAGGTGTGCATGGCGGCCAGGGCGGCGGAGACGACCAGGGACACGAGCAGCAGGAAGCCGATGACGATCACCATCCCCAGCGACAGCAGTCGGGTGCGGATGAAGGACCAGATGGCGTTGCCCCGGGGACTGGCCTTGACGTGCCAGATGTGGTTCAGCGCGGCCTGGAGCTGGGCGAAGACGGTGGTGGCGCCGACCAGCAGCAGGACGACGCCGATGGCCATCGACAGCGGCGCGCCCTGGGGTGGGGCGACGTTGGCCAGGACGGTTTCCACCGCCTGGGCGCCCTCTTGGCCGACCAGGCCCTCGATCTGCCCGACGAGCTCGCCCTGGACGGCGCGTTGGCCGAACAGCAGCCCCGCGAACCCGGTGACCACCATCAGCAGCGGGGCCATCGACAGCAGCGTGTAAAAGCTCAAGGCCCCGGCGAGACGGAACGGCTCATCCTCGCCGAATCCCTGGAGGGCCTCCTTCGTCGCAGACCAGAACGAGCGCAGGCTCAAGCGTCACCTCCGTGCTCAGCCTGATGATAGGCGGCGGCCAGGACGTCGGGGGGGGCGGGCGGAAGCCAGGGAAGTCGAGGAAGTCAGGGAAGTCGGGGAAGTCGAGGAGGTGTCTCAAGGCGCAGGGCATCAGGTTCGCCCTCCTCGACTCCCCTGACTCCCCTCGGTCCCTCCACCGCCGCGGCGCTGCTACTCGATTCCGATGACGCGCTCGATCTCCTGCAGCGACGTCTCGCCCTTGATGACCAGGTCCATGCCGCTTTCGCGCAGCGGGGTGAAGTGGGTGGAGGAGATGGCCTTTTTCAACTCGCCGATGTTGGGGTTGCGCAGGATGACGTCGCGCACCTCGTCGTTGGTGGTCAGCAGCTCGCTGATGGCCTGGCGTCCGACGTAGCCGGTCTCAAAGCAGCGGTGGCAGCCGCCGGCGGCGTAGATCTCCTTGACGCCCTCGACGAGCTTGCCCAGCTTCATGTTCTGGCTGGGCGTGGGGCGCTTGGGCACCTTGCAGTGCGGGCAGAGCTTGCGGGCCAGGCGCTGGGCCAGCAGAAGGTTGAGCGTCGAGGCGACGAGGTAGGGCTCGACGCCCAGGTCCAGCAGGCGGAAGATGGTGCCGATGGTGTCCTTGGCGTGGACCGTCGACAGGACCAGGTGGCCGGTGGTCGCGGCCTGCATGGCGGTGGTGGCGGTCTCGGCGTCGCGGATCTCGCCCAGCACGATCACGTCCGGGTCCTGGCGCAGGCAGGAGCGCAGCAGGGAGTTGAAGTCCTTGCCGTGGTCCTCGTCGACGGGGATCTGCGTCACGCCCTCGACCTCGTACTCGACCGGGTCCTCGATCGTGATGACGTTGCGCTGGCGGGCGTCGATCTGTCGGAGGATGGCGTAGAGCGTGGTCGTCTTGCCGCTGCCGGTGGGCCCGCACACGAGCACCATGCCGGTGTCCTGCCGCGAGACGTCGCGAAGCTGGCGGTACATCCAGCCGGGCAGGCCCAGGTCGCGCAGTTGCTGCGGCGAGTTCATCGGGTCCAGCACGCGGACGACCAGCTTCTGGCCGAACATCGACGGGGTGAAGCTGACGCGGTAGTCGATGCGACGGTCAGGCACCTGCACGGAGAAGTGCCCCTCCTGGACGTTGTTGCGGTTGGCGATGTCGATGTCGCACAGCACCTTGACCAGGCTGTGCAGCTTCCTGGCCATGGCCTGGGGCAACTCGGTGGCCTCGACCATCGTGCCGTCGACGCGCATGCGCACGGACTCGGCGGCCTGCTTGGGCTCGAGGTGCAGGTCCGACGCCCCCGTGCGGATGCACGCCAGCAGCAGCAGCCGCAGCACGCCGATCGTCTGGGCGGTGCCCGACTTGTCGTCGCCCTCGGCGGCGTGGACGGTCTTGCCGCGGGCGTTGACCAGCGACACGTCATGCGCGCCGTAGGGCACGTCGCGGCCGACGGTCGCCAGCGCACCAAGGGCCCCGGAGCCGAAGTCCGACCGCGTGCGGCCGACGGGTCGGCTGGCCTCGGCCTGCTCGTCCTCCTTGTCCTCGTCAATGAAGACGTCGGCGCCGTCGAGCGCCACGGCCTGCTCGGGGTTGGCCAGGGGCGGATCGCCACCGGGCTGGACGGCCGCCGCGGCCGCGGACTTCCGGCTCGGCGCGGCGCTGTGCGAGGCGGAACTGTCGCGGAAGCGGAACGTCGTCCCGCCGACGATGAAGCTGTCGCCGTGGCTGAGGGTGACCTCGGAGATCAGCTCGTCGTCGAGCTTGGTCCCGTTACGCGAGCCCAGGTCGCGCAGGACGTAGCCGTGGTCCGAGGCCTCGAGCTCGCAGTGGAAGCGGCTGACCTCGTTGTCGTTGAGGCGCAGGCGGTTGTCGGTGTGGCGGCCGATGGTGAGCTTGCCCTTGACCTTGTCCAGGTCCAGACGCTTGGCCGAACCATCGGGCTGGCGGATTTCCAGGTATGGCATGGGGATGACTCCTCGGCTGCCGGGCCGAAGTCGGGTGCCTGAGGCTGGCGGATCACCCGGACGGCGTCCCGGGCCGCCGCGTCAATAGTTTACGTTGTTCTGCCCCCTTTCACCAAGTGGCAAGTTGCGATCCGACAGCGGCACCGGCCGGCGTGGCGAAAAGGATGGTGGCCGGGGGGTCAGGCCGGGTCGTAGCCCGAGCCGCCGAGTGGGTGGCAGCGGCAGAGGCGTTTGACGCCGCGCCAGAGGCCGCGGACCGGCCCGTGACGCTCGATGGCGTCGATCATGTACTGGCTGCAGGTGGGCAGGTACCGGCAGTGCCCGCCGAGCAGGTGCCCGAGCGTGGCCTGGTAGAGGCGGACGAGGTTGATCAGCAGGCGTGAGAGCATGGGCATGCGATCTTACGGCGCGTTCTCCGCAAGCGGATGGACCGGGTATCGGGCGCGACACAGCCTAGGACTACAACGCTAACGGATGAAGAGGCTAGACACAGATGAACACGGATTTTCGGGGTGTTGGACACTGCAGGCGTATCCCCGGTCACGCGGAGGCCGTTGCGATCTCCATTCCTCGTTCTTATCCGTGTTTATCTGTGTTCATCCGTGGCTTCCTGGCATTGTGGTACTAGGGAAAACCCTGTCCCGCTTCGCCTCGGCGGCGCCACTCGGCGTCGATGTCGGCGATGGCCCGGGCCAGCCAGCGTTGGTAGTCCTGGAGCGTCGCCGGGCGGTGGGGGTGAACCTGGACGACCACGTCGTAGCCTGCCGGGGCGTCGTGCTGCATGAGGCGGAATGCTTCGCGCAGCAGGCGGCGGACGCGGTTGCGGACGACCGCCGAGCCGACGCGTCGCGGCACGATCATACCTAAGCGATTGTGGGTCAGGGTGTTAGGTCGACCGCGGACGGCCAGTGGCCCGACGTTCTTGCGGCAGCGGGCGTCGAAGACGGCGTCGAAGTCGCGACGGTGGCGCAGGCGCTGGCAGGGTCGGTAGCGGTAGCGTCGCTCAGGCATCGGACGGGCCCCGCGTCTTACGCCGTGGCCGGCGGCCCCATCTCCACGGCGGCGCCGCTGGCCCGGGCGGTGCGGGCGATGCCGATGCCCAGGGCCGCCCCGGCCACGCCCGCCGAGGCGTAGTGCAGCGGCAGGGCCAGCGCCGGGCCCCACATGGCGCTGGTGTACGCCGCCGCGAGCAGTTCGTCGTGGCTGGTCAGGCCCGTCATCGCCTGCCCGTAGGCAACCAGGCCGACCACCAGCGGCGCCAGCAGCAGCACGGCCGGCTTGGCGCGGGGCGCCAGCGCCTGGGCCACCCCGCCGCCGACGGC